>WAOL01000080.1 GCA_015521295.1 Desulfurococcales archaeon | reverse complement strand
TCATAACGCCAATAGTGGCTATGAAGGCGTATATAGAGGGGATCACCTGGGCAGTGCCCGCGAGTCTAGGGTGGAGCGTTACGTTCTCAATAATGATGATACTTATCGCGGCGAAGTTACTTGACTCAGAAAGGTTACTGAACATACAGTACTCGCTACTATCAAGAGGCACAAGAAGGAAGAGAAGAGGTATTCGTTTTAGGCTTAGATCAAAGTAAAATATAGTTCTCCTTCAACACGTTAAGTGGATTAGTAGTAGCACCTTCTTTCCCGCGCTAACGAGCTCATTATACTTTCTGACCGCCCTCCTAGACTTATCAATAAACACCTCAACACCCCTTCGCCGGAATGCCTCAATAACGTCGTCATCCACCCTCATTAACCCGTCATACCCTGTCCCTATGACTACTGTGTCCACGGGCTCCGCTAGGTAGTCCCTAACGTCCGGTATCTGCAGTCTATGGCCTTCGAGTCTCCACCAGTCAATTACCTTGCCTTGAGGCGTCACTACCACGTCATGCGTGTATGTCTTACCGTTAATCACGATCACTCCGAAATCATAGTGATCTATGAGTGGTTGCTTACTCATGCCGCATCACCTTCGCTACCCTCAGCACTTTTCTCACAGCATCTACTGCATCAAAGCCGAAAACGTTTATCATTGGCTCCTTACCGATGTCGCCAGTGTGGTATACGATGTCAGGAACTTTCCCTCCGACCCGCCTAACCGCCGCCTCGATGCCCCAAGGTATGGTGCCTCCCTCAACGGTCTTGACCTCCTCAGGTTCCTCAGACCTGTCGTAGTAGGAGCACGTGAACCCCAGCTTCTTCGCTGCCTGAATGAATTCCTCGGAGTACTTCACGTTGACAGCTCCCCTAATCCTCTCGTCGAACTCCATCGCCTTCAGCACTGCCCTAGCTAGGTGAGATGACGCGCCAAAAGATGGAGGACCTACTGCCCTAACTGTTCTACCGTACCTTACTACGCGTCCCTTAACTGCCGCAACGTCCTCCACGCCCTTAGCGTATCTCCTTGAAATAGCGGTTACTACATTCATCTGTACCTCGGGGACTAAGGGATTCACTAGCTCACCGTTCTCCTCTAGTATCTCAACGGCTCTAGCTACCGATGCCAGAGCGGCCCATCTCTCGGCCGGAATATCGACCCATGCTGAAGGGTTCACTGGACAGTGCCCTCTCCCGACACGCGTGCCATGCTCTATTGCTAGGGTCACAAATCGCTTAGCGATTCCCACGGAGTCCTCCACGCTTAATCCCTTCGCTAGGCAGGCGGCGATAGCGGCGGAGAACGTGCATCCGGTGCCGTGTGTGCATCCTCCATCAATCCTCTTAGCCCTGAATTCCTTGAAGGAACCCTCGTGGTAGAGGACGTCAATAGATTCTGCACCGGGTAAGTGGCCGCCTTTAACGACAGCTGCCTTAGCCCCTAGCTCCTCAACAATGTACTTAGCGGCCTTCCTAGCATCGTCTAGGGTCTTCACCCTGATGCCGGTGATTCTTTCGGCTTCACGCGCGTTTGGGGTGACGACCGTGGCTAGAGGTATTAGCTCCTTTATGAGGGCCTTGATGGCGTCGTCCCTGAGTAGCTTCGCTCCTGACTTAGCTATCATGACTGGGTCAACAACTAGTGGGAACCCGTACTTCCTTACCGTCGCGGCGACCGCCCGTATTATCTCGGCGTTGCTGAGCATCCCGGTCTTAGCTGCGTCGACACCAATATCGTCCGCCACGGCCTCAATCTGCGCAGCGACGACTGCTGGGGGGATGTCATGTATTGCCCGCACCTCAAGCGTGTTCTGCGCAGTAATGGAGGTTATTGCCGACATTCCGTGCACGCCTAACGCGGCGAAGGTCTTGAGATCCGCCTGAATACCTGCCCCTCCTCCCGAGTCTGACCCCGCTATCGTTAAGGCACGCGGAATCCTGATGCCCATCACGCCTACCCACTAAAAGGTGTTGGCTAAGCCTATTTAACAGAGTTGCAGGAAATTATGTCCTCAGACATTAATGCATGCTTAGGTAAATCGCCTCACGAGGGATTCAGAGAGATGACTGACGTTAGCGTTAAACGTTGGGGTAAGGCATTTAGTGCGGTGGGATTATGAGTGAGTGGGATACAGGGTTCGGGTGGGTAATTATTAATGGGAAGAGATACGAGCATGACGTAATAGTGCTCCCTGACGGCTCCGTGCTTAGACGGAGGAAGGAATTATCTAAGGATCTACGGAGGTTGTTCAACCACACGCCCTTCACTCTCAAGGAGTTTGATTATCTTCTGAGGATCTGTGGCTGCGTCCCTGAGGTGCTTGTCATTGGTTCAGGGCAGTACGGTGACTTACCGGTGATGGAGGAGGTACTGAGGAGGGCGGAGGAGCTGGGCCTTAAGGTAATCGTTAAGAGGACTCCAGAGGCCCTCAATCTGCTTAAGGAGATGATTGCTGAAGGGCGCCTAGTTGCTGGTGTGATCCACGTTACTTGTTAGCTGTTTTCATGATTGAAGAACCATTAGGATTACCACGACCACAAGCAGTATACCGCCGAGCAGGCTTATTTGCGGGCTATACCTAATCAATTTATCCTTAACCCTACCCAGCCTAGTTATCCCTAGCACCGCAACTAATATCAGAATAAGGGGTGTGACAAACACGACGTTGTAGGCTAGGAGCAGGGCCAGTTTCTCAATTAAGGATTGAGTGGAAATCACCATAGCAAAGACTATGTAAGGTCCAGCACTGCACGGAAGCAGAGTGAACGATGCCAGCAAACCTATTACAAACGATGCTAGGACACCAATACCGCCCCTCACAGGAAAGACGCGGAGAAGTCTCCCAGCCTTACACTCAGGGTCACCCTCTCGGCACACGTCCTGCTTGGCCGTGCCTCTCAGGTCCCTGACAGACCTATATATTATGAAAGCAGCGTAAGTAAAAGCCACAGCAACGACTAACCCGCGGGGTATGAGGGAGGCAAAGGTACTTAACCCCAAACCAAGGGTTAGGTAGCCAGTCATTACCGCCGCGATAAAAGCTACGCCAGCGAGCGCCACCTTCCCTCTAGACTCGCTCACCGAGATGGAAATAAGCAGGGTGGCATAGAGGGCGAACGTACATGGATTCACGGAATCCGTTAGGGCTAAAGGAATTAGGAAGCCCAACAACTCCGCGAATCCACTAACATGTTCAATACTTGGAGAGGGCGCTGATGACGCACCAGCTACTGCGGCGGTGGTCATGACCCAAATCCAGAGCATGACTATTAACATTACGCGTAGGTGGCCTTCAGGCCCTGCTCGCCGCCAAAGCATGGCATTACCCACTCTCTATGGATTTGAGTCCGTTAAATTGTTAGCGTACTAATTAACCATAACCGCATCTAGGCTGGTAGACAGGAACTGTGCCGTAAATGGTTCGAGAACTAATAACTAGGGATATGGAAAAGTAAAGAATCTAGGAGAGGTAGGAGTTAAAAATGGAGAAACGCGTTACTGCTGGTGTGGGTTAGACGCCCTACAGCCGCAGGTGACTCCTGCACTAGCGACTGCGTGGGGAGCCCTAACCTCCGCTTCCTTCCTGCCTTCAGCTATCATGGCCTCCAGCGCGGGTCTAATCCTATGTATGTTTCGCCGTACTAGTGAGAGGAATAGCTTTATGCCTAGCCTGACAGGCATTAGCAGGGGCTCGTTTAGAT
>WAOL01000079.1 GCA_015521295.1 Desulfurococcales archaeon | reverse complement strand
TTATTGAGCAAGCATAAAATTGTCGCGTTGATTCCAATACTCTTTATATTGTTGTTAATTCACTATTCATTTGAGGCAAAGATTTTGTATCCAATAAGGAAATCCAATAAGCCGCCATACATATACTGGAAGAAGCTCGTGGTGATAGGGCTTACGCTATTAGTGATTACCATACCCCTAGCGATTATGTCCACTGAAATAAGATACACGACGAAGTTCGTAGAACAAGGTCCCATCGTTACCGGAGAAAGAATACCTAAGAACATGCCCCCTGCTGATGTATTGGCGGGCGTGGAAACGTTCGTGACTAACTTAACGCTTAAGGTGTCTGGCTGTAACTTGAGGTACATTAATGTAGCGATATATGGCACGAACAAGAGCTTCATTGCCGAGGTACGTCAAGGTGCGGCATCCATCACAGTACCTGGTGCTGAATTCCTTAACGTTACCGTACCCGAGGAATGTAACATCACGTATACTTACGTAATAATTAAGTTAAGCAGACCATACTCCGCATTAGCATTCGTCTCCGCCCTTACCTCGGCTGCGGGGGCTGTTACGGGTGTGCTCGGTACAATACTCTTCATAAAGCAAAGACACCTGATGAAGGCTGAAGAAAAGTATCTTTAAAGCCGTAATGTAATGCTTCATTAATTAGTCGTTTCTCCCTAGGTGTTCATTCCATTTCGTTTTATTATGTTGGTTCGTGGTCGCGCCTAGGGAGTTCCACCTCGCCCAGAGGGCTCACTCCGCAGAGGTTCATCCCCTTAAGGTCATGGGTGACTATCGAGCCCAACGGCCGGGGCCTCCATCTAGGAGATTATATCCCATGGGGTTGGAGCACGGCTCCCATCGCCCCTAATCAATAAATAGCCCAGTCACTAACCCATATAAAACGTTTCCACTAAACATCAAAACATTTCTGCCCCTTACCCATATATTATGCTGGATGATGAGGTGGGCAGCCTTAGACGGCTAAGGATGAAGACCACCAGTTCACTCTGACAGCACTCCAGAGACTGCCTTCAGCCTTATTTCTACTCTGGGCCTCAGACGTATCTTACTAAAAATTTTGAATTATATCAAGGCATACGGAGGTAAGCGGATAGACAAAGCTGAAGGTAAATGAAGTTATGTACTTCCATTAAGGGGCTTGATTTTTTAAATGAAAACTAAGTCGTTATTTATCCTTATTACCAAGGCGAGCTCTGCGGTGATTCCCTAACACATCCTAATTCCTTTAGTTTCTCGTAAATGCTGTAGACTGCTTTCTGTACGTCCTCTTCGCTTTTAGCACCGGTTATTACCATCTTACCACTACTAAATATTAGTAGCACAACCTTCGGTTCCTTCATGCGGTGAATTAGCCCGGGGAACTGCTCAGGTTCGTACATTGTGTTGGGGAGGAGGTATGCGGCCTTTTCAAGATCTATCTCCACACCTAGATTCGCGGAAGCCACAATGTTCTGGATCTGTATCTTGGGCTTACCCACTATTATTATGCCGTGCCTGACGAATATCCTCATAATGTGTTTGAAGCCCTTGATTAGCATCTGAGTGCTCTTGGCACCCGTGACGACCATCTTGCCTGAGTTAAATATTAGGGCCGTGAGCCTAGGGCTTTCAAGCCTGAGTATGAGGCCCGGGAATTCCTCCGGGTCATACTCTATGTTAGGCACGGAGCGGGCTATGGCGTTTAAGTCTAGTTTCTGGTCAAGTGTGACTGTTGCTACTATATTCTCAATCTTAATTATTGGTTTAATCTCCACCTAAACCCCCTTTTAAAGGGGGCAGAGGGGTTTTTAAGTAATTTTTAGTTTGGTAACGCACGTCTACATGAAATCCAGGAACTCTGGAAGCGGGGGCAACTCAAATAATCCGACCTCCTCGTCAACTATCACAGGCCTCACGCTCTCAAGGTCGGCATTTTCCTTGAGTATTGGTGAAAGGTAGGTGCTCCGGTCAAGCGTTATTCTCGACCCTGTCTGGTACGCACCGACAGCCGGGAGAGTTAGGAAGTCCCTACTATCCTCTAACTTGCCTACCAGGAAGCATGAAAACTTGCCTATAGTACCTATAGAGTCCCTGAGTGTTATGCTGGGGTGCTCATGCCCGAATATCAGTACCTCCCACTCATCGCTCTGAACCTCGTTAAGGGGTCTATGTCCATGAACTATCAGATACTTCCCCAGCAGCAACTCGTTAACTATCTCGAAGGGAAATCTCCTCTTCAGTAAGGGCAAGTAGTTGTCGTGGTTCCCCCTAACGACTATAACTTCATTCACCTTAGGAAGGAGGTATGTGAGTACCTCGCTTAATTCTCTTCTCTCAGCTCTTCCTAAACCCGAGAATCTATGTTTGAAGTCTCCAGCTATGACTACCTTGTCCACATCAACTAAGTTGAGGGACTCTTCAAGTATCCCTAGGACCCTCCTTAACTGGAACGCCGGTATGAAGACTCCTTTCTCAGCCATCTCCTCCTCGAAACCTATGTGGGTGTCTGCTAGGACTAGCACTTTTAGCTTCCTCAAGTAAATCACTGGTAGCTCAGCAACCACCTCGACGCCCGGCAGTAACTCCATTGACTACCCTCATATTATGTGAGTAAGGAATTAAATCAGGTTTATCTGTAATTTGCTTGGATGATGTAGCTTACAAGGGGTGAGCGATGAACGCAGAACCCGCGGCTGACCATTCCTTCACAAACCTCCCGTGACTTCAACTATTTCCCCGTTAAGAAGCTCCGCCATCTCAGCGACACTTAACACCACACCAACCACGTCCTGCACGGGTATCGTCCTTCCTGCAGGCACGCTTTCCTCTATGCAGGCCCGAAGCCTCCGCGGTATGTGATCTCCTTCAACCCACCCTAACGCTATCCCAACAACGTGTACGTTATTCGGTAACCTGCTTGGGGCTGAGCGAATCAGTGCGTGCACGCCAGCTGATGCCGCTAGGTATGGTAAGGATGGTTTCAGCCTGCAGTAAACGTCGGGCCCTCGAAGTGGTGTGGCGTCAGTCAGTACTACTATTGTGCCTCCATCCTCCCCCATCCATGTGGCGAGCGCCTCAATAATGCGTATATGGACAGCGAGGTTGAGTGTGAGTACCGACAACACGTTCTGCTCGGTCGACTCACTAGATCTAGTGTCGTCGTAAATGCCGACACTGATTATTACTGTACTGGGAGCTCTCTTTGCTATAGCCCTTACCTTGTTTATGAAGGCATCTATACCTTCCTTGAGGAAGTCGTGTTTCACTATGTAGGTTTTTGACCTAGGTGGCGACTCCCCCACCTCTTTCAGCACGTCACAGTTCTTATTACATTGAAGTATTAGGTCATACCCCATGCTGGCTAATCTCTTTGCTATTGCCCGCCCGATCTTCCCTGACGCACCCACTATTAGCACCGGCCCCTTCATACCATAGGCTCACCGCATATACTCGAGGGCCCTAACGAGTATTATGCCGTATATGGGCGCTGTTAATGGGTCGGTGTGTAACCTTACTTCCTGCACCTTAACTGATGTTGTGAGTGGTAGTGACTTTATTTGCTTCAGTGAGTATTCCTCGACGTCCGTGCTGATTATTAGCACTTTCCCCGTGAATATGGAGACCTGCGGCACTGCTTCCGGCTCCACGAGGTATCTGCCGGCGCGTGCGTGGTTGGAGTATGCTATTGCTTCGGCTGCCCCCCACATAGTTGGTGACGCGGTAACTATGGTCGGGGTCCTTACGAACTCCCGCACATGGTTTAGGGTGTCCGCATACTCCTCTAGGAGGTCCTTGATTACGGGTCTTACGTTCGAGGCTTCCCTGCCGAGTCTTTCTAACCTTATCCCTTTGGGCTCGCCGAACTCCGCTATCGCTCTCGCGATCAGGACATGCGTGGTCAGTAACCAGTCATCGGTATTTAGGTTGACGATTGCTGTGTTTTCGGGTATTCTGAAGGATATTATGTCAGGTAACTCATGTTGAGTAACTATCATTACCTTATGTCCCGTCCACACGAGTTGCTCAATTAGCATTGCTAGGGTGTTTAACCCTGCATCTGACGCGAAGATTATTACCCCTGCCTCATGACCCTCATCGTAGGGCGCGGTGTAGTACATTAGATCCTGTGGGTGCATCCAGTCACTATTCACTGCTGTTAAGCTGCTCAGTACTAGGGAAGCGTATCTGGCAGGAGAGCTGTACGGGCCCGCGTAGGTTAGTATTAGTTTCTGACTTACCTCCTTAATGAAGGTCTCCAGCTCTTGAACCGCCTCATCACGTATCGTGTCAAGGGCCCTGCTAACCTTCCTCTCTACCTGTGTCACTACACCAGCGCGTTCTTCAGACTCTCCTCGCAAGCGCATCCCACCTTCTCTCCTTCCCTTGGGATTTTCGGTACTGCGTCAAGGATTAGTTTCTTAGCCTTAGCTACGTTCTCTGCCATTACCCGGGCAACCTCCTCAGCCGTTACTGGGTGGTCTGCCCATACATCGTAGTCCGTCACCAACGCTATTGTGGCGTAGTGCATGCCAGCTTCCCTAGCTAAGTTTATCTCAGGCACTAACGTCATCCCTATTATGTCTGCCTTAAAGACCTCCTTCCAAATCCTCGACTCGGCCCGGGTAGAGAACCTTGGTCCCTCTATACATACGTACGTGCCCTTACCATGATACCTTATGCCCAGCGACTCCGCCGACTTAGCTAGGATCGATCTTAACGTTAGGCAGAAGGGGTCGGCCATACTCACGTGCGCGACTACCGGACCGTCAAAGAACGTGTACTCCCTTGACTTAGTCATGTCGATGAATTGATCAGGGAACACCACGTCCCCCGGTCTGTAATCTTCCCTTAGAGACCCTACCGCGCTGACCGCTATGACCCACTTGACGCCTAAGCTCTTGAGAGCCCAGATGTTAGCCCTGTAGTTTATCCTGTGGGGAGGTATCTTATGCCCTCTCCCATGCCTTGGTAGGAAAGCTACTTTCCTTCCAGCGAGCCAACCCACTATGAGGTTATCTGATGGAAGCCCATAGGGCGTGTAAACCTTGTATTCCTTAGCGTCCTCAATTACTTCAGGATCATAAAGCCCACTACCACCTATGATACCTATCTCAACACCTTTGACAGGAGGCTCAACAAGCATTTAACGCACCCACGCTTCCTTCCTCTCTAACCTATTTAACCAATGTTCCCTACCGTTCCCCGCCTACGGTCTTTTAGGTCTCTGCAGGTCGGTTCATCACGGTTTCCCCTAGCCCCTCCCCGCCCACCAGAGAGCAGGTCTCGGGAACTAGGGGGTCACTAATAAAGCCATAAGCAGTTAAAGCTTATAAACACACCACATAACCCTCAGAACAAGAATAAACCTACAGACACCTTAAAAGACCCACAAAACAGAAACTGCTACCATACCCTTAGGGGAAGGGCCTCACGATTTTTCCCTATATGCTGAGTACAGCTTTTTCCTTAGGGGATGAGGTATGGTTGACGTTAAGAAACATTACTTCAGGCGTGAAGTCGCAGAGGAGATATTCAGGTACTCTAGGATGAGGTGGGCTGCGCTCGAGGGACGCTTAGGGAGCGGGAGAGTGTTCATCAGGTATAGGAATAACGTTCCCCTCCACTTCACATCGCCCGAGGACGTTTCTTCAACGGTCATTAGGTACTCCGGGATAGGTGTTAGGACCATTTACGTGACGGCTGCTGTATGGAGGTCCCTTAGGAGCAAGGGTGACGTTGAGCATGAGGGAAACATCGTGAAGTACACACCCTTCTGGGACGTTGACTTAGTCAGTGGTGAGTGGAGGGCTGCCCTAGCAGCGGCTGAGGCTGTGGTGAAGGTTCTTGAGGGCGAAGGCGTTTCTGAGAGCGTGTACCTGCTGTGGAGTGGGAGGGGTGTGCATGTTCGAGTGAATGAAAACGCGTTAAGTAATGACCTTCTTGAGGAGCTGGGCATCACACCCGTCGATGCGGCATTCGCGATAGTTGAGTACGTGCTCCGCAAAGGCTCCGAAACCATAAAGGGTGCCGCGAAGCGTTCAGGGGGTGAGGTTAAGGTTGAGAACTTAGTTGATGCTAAGCGGGTCTTCACCGCCCCACTTTCACTACATAGGGAACTGGATCGCGTTGCCGTATGCTTCACGCCTGACGAGTTAAGCTCATTCACGTTGGAGTGGACTAATCCGAGCTCCTTCAAGCATAACCCATGCTGGGGCAAGCACTACGTTGGCGAGCTGGATGACCTCTTAAGGAAGGCACTGAGAGAAATTGACTTGAAAGCAAAGAGGCATGCCGCCATAGCTACGAGTCCTGAAGCTGTCGTTAGGAAGGCACGTAAAGCCCCTCAGCCTCGACCCGTACCTAGGAGGGTGGGGAGGTTTCAGGTCATGGGCCTACTTCAGGCAGCACGTTACTACCTACTCTACGGCGACTTAGAGAAGGCGAAATCCTTTGGCTTGAATAGGGCGATATTCTACGCGTGGGCAAAGAAGAGAGGGCAGGTCGCGGCGAGAAAAGCCTACGGCGTCAGCCCCTCAGTACGTGCTAGGACATCCTCTAAGGGTAGGGAGGGCGTTAAGCTCGTCGAGGCGGCTGGTGAAGAAGCGTTTCAAGCACCGTCAGGGTTCTTCACAATGGGCGGGGAGGAGCAGAGGCCTGAAGACTATGACAGACAGATCGCTGAGAAGATCGAGGGCGTCGTTCCTTACGAGAAGGCGTGGGAAGCAGCTCTAAAGTACCTCAGAAAGTTCCCCAAGCACGTATTGCTTGACCCAAGGAAATTCTACGAGAAGGTCTACAAGCCTGTGAGGGACAACTTCAACGCCGTACTGGAGGTCCTTAACGAGAGCAAAGATAAAGGTGAGGAGAAGGAAGAAGAGCAAAGAGAGGAGCCCGAGAGGGAGGAGAGCAAACCCAGCAAACATGATGGCGGCTTACTCAGATTCATGAAGAGAAGTTAATGTGCAACCTCGTAAACAAGTAAGTACGTAAGTTTTTAAACGCGCTCGCGAAGACCAAAGCAAGGTGTTTAGAACGAGAAAAGCGATATTCATCATAGCTGTGTTAGCACTCTGCGCGGCAATCGCCGCCGCGCTCTATTATCAACCACTGATCCTGAGGAAACCGGCAACCACCACCTCAACGTCAACAACAAGTACCCCGCAAACCCAGCCCGCAACACCCACCACGTCAACAACCACATCCACACAAACACACACAACATCCGCAGCCGCCAGCACTGCTGAGGAGGGAGGTAAGAGAATATCCCTAACAGATCTTTCCACACCTGATAAGCTCCTATCAACCTTCAAGCACGTTAAGATCTCTGTCGACGTGATGAACTCTTCAGGTGGAAGAACCCACGTCTCAATATCCTTCAGCATAGTTCCCGGCGAAACAATAAATAATGAAAATACCTTGAAGCTGATACTCAACGTATCATCAGAGAATGAAACAGAAACAGGGATACTGTGGATAAGCAAGAACTACAGCAGTGTGCTGAAGCTACAGATGCCTAACGGTGAGACCCTAGTCGGACCACAGGCAAACATGTACGGCATGATGATACTGCAGCAACTAAACGCATATCTACTAACTACTGGAAACCTAGGGCACCTCACAATAACCCTCGACACCAACGGAAAATACGCAACCTCACTAAACGGCTGGGAAGTAACTAACGTGAAACACACCACCCTTGAAGTTAGTGGGAACCTCTACGAAGGCTACGTAATCACACTCAAAAACATAAACGACACAAACTCCTCCGCCAAGATAATGGAGGTAGGGATAGCTAGGTTAAGCCCGAGCCTCTGGTACTACAGCTATATCAACCTAGAACTAAAGAACGGCGGTACGGCATCCTTTAAAGTCGACGAAATAGAGCTCAACCCCTAACTAAGCTAAGATAAGATAATAACCACCAAGTGTTTTATGAGTAGAAAAACGCTTCTCTACCCATCCCCTCCCGATAATGGGGGTGTCCTCACTAGCATCGCATCTCGGCAACGAAAGCTCCACGTCCCCCACGATAACCTTACCTTATTCTCTTTGCTTTCTTAACCACTAGAATCGCCCCTGCTATCACTGCAAAAAACACTACGTAGGTGTATAAAGGCACTTGATTATTTGCAGTACTGTTAGCGTTAATTAGGTGTGGGTAGTTGCTGTATAGCGCTAGGATCACTATTGACGTTGTTTCAACGTTTCTGTCACTTATGCTAAAGTCTAGTGTGCCGTTTCGCACGACGTAGTTTGTGTGTATTCCTCCGCTGGCGAGGTCTTGAGCCTTTGCTATTACGGATAGCATCTCTTTTATTATTGGCCAGTACTTCGCGGGTTTGCCGAGGGCTTTAAACGCATATACGGCTAAGGCTAGCTTATATACGCTGTATTGTCCTGACTCCTTTGTTGCTTTATCGTTTATGCCGTTGCCGTCCCACATTTTCATGGCTTGCTTGAATAGGTCCTCCGCCCTAGCTTTATCTCCTTTTATCAAGCTATTGATTGACTCCAGAAGTAACCAATCAGCATACTCTTTCCAGTCACTTAGTGTCTGATTATCTGCAACCTCAGCTATGATCGTCACGTTCCCAACACGTCCTATGATTATGTTCACCCTAGCTGAAGGTACGTCGGGAATCGCTGTCCCTGTTAGCACCTCATACCTTCCTGTTCTCAGGTAATTACTATACTTGTTCATTAAAGTTGCCAGTATCGCATTAGCTAGCTTGTTTTCCCCGCAGACGGCTAAAGCTCTAGCTGCTAGTACATTGTCGTTCACATAACTTCTGTTATAATCCGTGACCCAATGACTGTAGGCTGCCCTGAGCAGACCAGCTTCTGGAATGTACTGATTTCTGAGAAACATGCATGCCTTATTAAGACTAATCACGTCGTACTCACTATACGCAAAGCAAACTAGGGGCGTACATGCAGGCACCACAATTAGAACTAAGAAAAACGCCTTCCTCATTATTATTTTACCCTAGCCACATGTTTATTCACTATTTAAACATGTTCAAAAAATATTACAGCGTCGTTAACCTGCAGTAGGATCTCCTACCTCATTATCATAATGATTGAGTACTCTGAAGAATTACAGGTAGCCATTTTAATGCTAATCTCCATTAACGCTACCTGATGATGTGGGTGAGAACACGGATTGGTGCGGGGGGTGGGATTCGAACCCACGCAGGCCTCCGCCATCGGGGCCTCAGCCCGACCCCTTTGACCTGGCTCGGGCACCCCCGCCCAAGACCTATGTTAGTGATAACGGGTTTTAATGCTTTTAGCGTTTAGTGGTTCCGTATCCTCTCATCATAGCTATTTTTAGCTTTGCTAGTACGTGCAGTACTCTGAGGTTGGCTTTGATGGTTCCGCCCACTCTTGGTTTCTTTCTTCTGGGTGGTGGATCGTAGATGTATTCGCAGATCCTGCATCCTCTTTCCTTAGCTATTAACAGTAGTTCGGCGCCGAAGGTTTCCCCTAGGCGTAGTTTGGCGCCGGCGACACAGTCCTTTGAGTATACCCTGAAGTTGGAGTAGACGTCCCTAGCGCCTATGTCGCGGCCTATTAGCTTGGAGCTTAGTCTTTCGGAGAACCTAGGTATTAGCGTGCGGCACGCGACTAGGACGCCACATTTCTTGCTCAGGAACTCCTGAATTAGCGTGGGGATCATTTCGGGTGGATTCTCTAGGTCTATGTCGAGGGTAACTACGATTGGGTACTTCGCGTTCTCTATGCCTACCAGTAAGCCCTTGGTCTGCCCTTCCCTCACCTTCTTTATTGCTTTATCTGCGTACCTCACCGCGAGGTCGTAGGTCCCGTCGGGTGAGCTGTCATCAACGATGATTATCTCGTGAGGGATCCCCGCTAGTGCTGCCCTGACCCGCTCGGTGAAGGGCTCGACGTAGTTGACCTCATTATACGTTGTTGTAACGACGGACACACCTTCCAGGGACTCGAGTAGTTTGTTAGTTGGGCGCGTATTGGTTTGACACGCTGTGCTCGCAGTGAATTGCTTCATGACTGATCACGTCCTCATAACACTTAATGGTTTCCTTTAATTGGAATTGCTTACGGTCTATACTTTCCTTAAAGCCTTCTCCACGCCCTCACCCTTGGTTAGGGCCGCACCTAACTTGCTCAGCACTTCATCGGACTCCCTTATCAGTGACCTAACCCTGCGGTTCCATGAAAGGACTAAGGGCCTTAAACCGCCCCGCGTTGCCTTAGCGTAGAGGGCGTTCATGTCACGCACGTACTTCTCCACTCTACGCACGTCAATCCCGGAAATGCTGCTGAGTGTCTGTACGACCCCCGGCTCTCTCAGTCCCTTGCCTATGGTCTTCTTGAGTACTGAGTCGACTAACTCGTAGAGTGCCACCAGGTCCTCCTTACCGAGCTTGAGCTTCTTGCCTATGACCTCCCTCCTCACCGGGGTGTCAACCATCACCTGCACCTCAGACACTTGAGGGAGGGCCTTATCCGTCTCTACTTTACCGAAGGACACGGCCATACGCATTAAGAAGATCGTTGCTAGCGTACCTATTGCTAGCGAGGCTAACCTAGCGAACACGCTTAAGGCAAGCAAAGCACGTAATTCATTGTCAGCCATCAGTATGAGGGTATGCAGCAGCGGGAACCACACCATCGGGTGCAACAAGGTGACTATGGCTGAGAGGCTTCCGGCACCGACACTCTCCAATGCACGCGTAATTAGGTTAGGCAACCCATTCACTGGCGGCGTGTACTTCCCGGACTCCATCAACACGACGTACTTACCTGGGCTACCTAACCATGCGAATAATGCGTTAGCGAAGCCACTGTAGTTGTACTGCGCGCTACTGAGCCCAAGAACCTCATTGATGAATATGGAGCCGTCGGAAATCACATACGCCTTAAACCCTCCCCTAACCACGTACGCGGCAACAGCGTCACCCTTTAAAGTTCTACCAGCGACGACCGCGCCATCACTCACGCTCAATCTAGCAGCGTAATCAAGATACAGCTTGTAAGTCCCCGCGCCAGGACCGCCAGGGACTTTAAGGAACGCTAACGGGTAGGGATCTCCCTTCACGGACTTCAGCGTCACGCCGTAAAGTATGAATACACTCACGTTAAGTGCCTTAAGTATAGGATCCGTGTAAGGCCCTTCATCAGCAACGAGGAGGGACGCGTTCCCGTACCTATGCATAGACCAGCTCAGAACTTTACTTACGCACCGTACCTCGCCTGAGCTGTAGGGTTCTTCCGGCGATATGAATACCGCCATCACAGGCGAGTTTAAGCTGCTTAGCGAGTCAGCAACACTGCACCAGTCGGTTACCGCGTAAACCCGGTACCCGCGGGACTTAAGCATGCTCATTAAGCCAGACGTCCCGTCCCAGCCTGTATTGGCTGGGGACGCACCGGAAGTAACGACTGGTGTGCGCGGTGGGTACTCAAGTAGCGCTATGAATATTATGAAGATCACGGCATACAGGAAGTACCTGCCACGCATTAAGACTTACCCTCCTCCTTCCTTAACTCCTCAACCGACCATGCCAAGGCGCTTAACTTGAAGAGCTGCAAGGCAGCGACAATGAATGTGAATCCTATGAGCGCGGACATAGCTGACGTAGCCACTAAGGCCCTGCCCATGTACGCGACCGCCATAGTGAAGAACTGGTACGCTACGACCAGTAACGCTATGCCTAACCCAAGATATATGAACTCCCTAATCCTCGCGTATCGCGCGCGCACCGTCATGGTGTTACCCCCAGCAAGTAAAGCACGTACCTCAAGACTGTTAGTAAGGAGGAGTAAAAAGAGTAATAACTCTGCATTACGGTCTCATCAATACTCGTCGGTGAGGCGGTCCCTGCTGCCCAAGGTGGAGAGACCCCTTTGAAGGCAACTAAGTACGCCGATATTGCAAGCGTTATTGCGGCTATCACAGCTAAGGACACCCATCCCCTACCCCCGGTTAGAATATGTGTTAGCAGGAGACGTATCACTATATACGACACCACCAGCACTGCGATGCCTACACCCACGTTAATGATTGCTACAGGGACATTCAATGAGGTGGTCACGCCACCCAAGTACCGGCTTATCGCCTCCCGTATAGGTATCATGATGAACGGGTAGAACAGTATGGAACCCATGAAAGCCATCCAACCAACGACGAACCTTGATGGGAAACCCCCAGCAGTTAAAAATGACTTCAAGCTCCTTAGCCATTCCTCAGCGTAACTCCTTACCCGGATAGGGTTGGGGACAGCGTAGCTTGTGAGTATATCCATCACTGCACTCGAAAGGTACGTCCCGAGCCCTATTACGAAGATGAATACGAAGAGCCTACCCACTAACGTGTGGGCAAATATATCCCATAGCATTGACAGCCCGGGTGAGGGCGTGGAACCTACCCTAAGTAGCGACACGTAAAACCCGTAGATGAACCACGCCAGGATCACGGGCAAGCCGACCTTTACGGTCTCGAAAACCAGGAAGGAAAGAGCGCCCCGGGCGCTTACCTCAGTCCTCACTCTACTTGGGCGCCACACCCCAGATATCACGTCAAGCGGTAAGTACGTTATGAAGCCCAACACGACAAACACTGTTAACGTTAGTGATGGAGGCGCGCCACTACAGACCATTATCACGTACGCGACGTACGCTATGGCTAACCCGACAGGGTTACCCATCATGGCGAATAAAGCACCCACCACCCCCACGACGCTAATTATCGCCGTAACGAGGGCCTGAACGATCTGCAGGAAACCGACAACCACGTTCACTAAGCCCATCAACTCCCTAATCGACGACGTTGTCGTCTGCACCAGGAACCACGTCACCGGAATTACAGCTATGACTCTTCCTGCCCTAGATAAGTACGTAACCAGTCTTGATTCGGGGCCACGTAACCTCAACAACCACCCCCTCCTACACCTCTGCGAATCGCGTACCTCACCGCTTCCACAAGCCTCGAAGCTGTAACTGCGTACCTCTTATCCAGTTTTTGACCGGACCATCGGGCGAGCTCATATATTTTAGTGAGTTGCTCGAAAGCCGTGCCGGCCACGCTTCTTGCCTTACGCAGATACTCCCTATGGGTTTCCGACGGACTCAGCGGCACTAAGGTGGATAGAAACGCAACAGCATCCCAGTATGCCCGAATTACTGACGCGTTAACCCCGCCCACACCCTTAATTTGGGGTATTGCTTTACCCTTACGCATGCTAAGTACTACGTACCGTGCCCTCTCTCTAAGTAACTTGGACGCCAGGTACAGAAGTAACATGCCTATAATGCTTGCTAGGACTATCCTCAAGAAGGAGAATGCGTTAGCTATGCTCACTTGAGGGCTAGGCACCTGCGGCTGTATATTAGGTAAGTTAAGCTTAGGTATTTCAGGGATTGTGGGGGTAGCCCCGGCCTTTGGTATTTGGGTGAGTTCCTTTAGCCCGTCAGTTATTGATTTAATTACGTATGGTAAGGACGCGTTGTTCCCTAAACCAGACATTAGCTCCGATAGTAACTTGGGCGTTAAGTTACCTGAGAGCGACAACTCTGAACTCCTCTTCGCTAACTCCTTGAGCAACTCCGTTGTTCGGGGATCTTTGCTTAGGTTCGCTAGTCTCTGGGCTATGTCGGCAATCGCTCTTAAGTCCTCTGGGGTGAGGTTGCTTAACCCCAGTTCCTTAACGTCGGTTGGGTTGACTAAGCCGTACTTGGCTGCTAAGCCTAGTGCTGACTTAAGTATTGCTAGATCCTCCGGGCTGAGTGAGCTTATGTCTACCTTATTCCTAAGTTCCTGTAGGTCTACGTTACCCGTTAGTGCCCATTCCTTCAGAACCTCTCGTAACGCGGGATCCTTCGCGAGGCTTGCGAGCAGGCTTAGGTCTATCCTTAGGTCTGAGGGCATCTGCCCGTTACCCTGCGTTGTTAGGGCCGATAGTTTCGCCACGTCATCGCTTGTTAGCTGGGCTGCCGCCTTAGGATTATTCGCGAGAGAATTCACTACGTTAGTTACGTTTAGCACGCCATTCCTTAATCCCTCATCGCCTAGAAGGGCGTCGATATTCGTTGAATTGAGTAATTCGCTTATTTGCTGAAGGCTTAAGTTAGATGTCAGGATCTTAGTTATTATGTCGGGCGAATGCCTTATTATTCCGCTAGTAGATTCTTCCTGCGCATTCACGGTAACGATGTTATGTATAATCATGAATAGCATGAACACTGTCAGCAGTGCCGCCACACCCTTAAACACGGTCACGCCAGCATTCACCTTCATTAACATCGCTTCCGTTGACTCATCGTTGTTAAAACTCATATACCTTACATTCAATAGCGTTTCGGTGATTTATACGGTAACGAGGTTTTCAGCAGTGATGAGTAACGTGCTTGCGAGCACGGCAGACATACTTATTGAGAGGGAGAACGAGATCCGCTTCATCGTGGCCTCAATGATCGTTGGGGGGCACATCCTCCTCGAGGGGGTTCCCGGGATAGCTAAGACCTTAACCGCTAGGGTCGTGGCGCGCTTGTTTAAGCTTTCTTTTAGGCGTATTCAGTTTACTCCTGATTTGTTGCCTGCTGATATTGTTGGTACGCGTGTTTTTGATCCGTCTCGCGGCGTCTTCGTTGTTCGCGAGGGACCCATATTCGCCAACATTATCCTAGCCGATGAAATAAATCGCGCGTCACCAAGAACACAGTCAGCACTACTGGAAGCAATGCAGGAAAAACAAGTAACCATAGAGGGGGAGACAAAACCACTGCCAGATCCATTCATAGTTATCGCGACTCAGAACCCCATAGAGATGGAGGGCGTGTTTCCCCTGCCTGAAGCACAGTTAGACAGGTTCCTCGTTAAGTTAGAGGTTGATTACC
Source organism: Desulfurococcales archaeon (assembly GCA_015521295.1). Taxonomy (GTDB): domain Archaea; phylum Thermoproteota; class Thermoprotei_A; order Sulfolobales; family NBVN01; genus WAOL01. Next base: position 37,203 of record WAOL01000079.1, on the reverse strand, counting down.
CCAGTGATGCGGGGTTGCGTGAGATACTGAAAAAGATAGATAGAATTGAAGCCGCGCTTAAGGAGTTGCGCCCAGTAGCCTCAGCGCGGGACATATTCATAGCTAGGGAGGAGGTGAAGGCTGTTAGGGTTGATGACGCTATATACGACTACATTGTCGCTATAGTGCGAGCAACTCACGAACACCCGGCAGTACGTTTAGGTGCCTCACCTAGGGGCGGGATAGCGATGCTGAAGCTCGCTAAAGCTTGGGCAGTTATGGAGGGTCGGAATTACGTCGTGCCCGACGACGTTAAGGCCGTGGCTAAGCCCTCCCTCATACATAGGATAATACTCAAACCTGAGTACGAGTTCGAGGGCATGACAGCCTCAAAAGTTGTTGATGAGGTGCTTAAGTCAGTCGAGGTCCCGCGCCCATAAAATCACTTAGACCGCCATCAAGGTGTGATACGTGATTAGAGCAACCAACAGAACCAGAGCGATGCTTGTCGTCGCCGCAACCCTAGTTGCGGCCGCATTCATAACCCCGGCTGGTGCGGCCCCCATTCCGGCAGCAACCGCCGTTTTCCTAGTTTTACTCATTGTTGTTTCGAGAGCCTCGTTAAACACGCAAGTGGGCGTTATCGGATCCCTTAGGGTTGAGCGAATTATTAGTAAGCCGTTAATCGGCGGTAAACCAGCCACTGTTGAGGTGGTGTTAAGGAATAATTCATTAATCCCCTTAGAACTTGTTGAGGTGTTTATTCCGTACCCTAGGGTGTTCAGGAGGGTTAAAGGTAGTTCAACGACTTTAATTACGGTCCCTCCGAAGTCCTCTGTGGAGATTAGCCTAGAGTTAATACCGCGGGTGGGGGAGCATGTGTTTGAGCCTGTTAAGTTAGTGCTTAGGGATGCGTTAGGGCTGTTTAAGTTTGAGGCTAACGTGACGGGTAAGAAAGTAGTTCGCGTATTGCCTGCCTTGGAGGGGGTTAAAGCGCTTGGAGTTACTTATGCGTCCAGACCAGGTGAGCTCTCTAGGACACGGAGGAAAGGACATGGTGTTGAGTTCTACGGAATAAGGGAGTATGTTCCCGGTGACGAGTACCGCCGTATAGAATGGAAGGCGTCCGCGCGTCATGGTATGAGAAGACTCTTCGTGAAGGAATTCGAGCATGAAGTTTCTCTCAACATTTTCTTGGTTCTCGAGACCTCACTCTTCATGTTATCCGGTGGGTGGGGTAGGACCCCGCTGGAGTACAGCGTTAAGGCCGCGGCATCAATAGCTGCTTACGCGTTAAGGCGCGGGGATTCCGTAGCGGTGATACATAGGTTTGTTGATAGGCCGGCGCTGGTGCGTGGCCGTAAGTCCTTGTCGCGGGTTATTGATGACGTGTCGAGGCTTCCGTGGGACACAATACTTGCGTCGCCGGACATTAGGTTAAGGGACCTAGTTCTGAGGAAGTTAATGCCTACCTTACCTAGGGAGCGTAACGTGATAATAATGTTCACTATTCTTTACGGGGGCGTTGATGAGGCGAAAGAAATCGTTGAGGTTGCCTCTAAGCTGAAGGCTTTAGGGAACACCGTTATGGTGATTGTTCCTATGGTTGAGGCTTTTGAGGCCAAAACGTTGGAGGGTATTGAGGCTGCCGTCTATAGGTTACGGAGTTTGGGCACGCTCAAGAGTAAGATGGAGGGGATCAGGCTACTTCTGAGGCACGGAATACCTACGGTTACTGCGTTACCTAGCGAGATAACGGACATAGTGGTGGCTAGGCTCGAGAGCATAAGGTCATCCATGGCGTAATTGCTTCGACTTCCACTTACTAAGTACGTCCTTGTTTATCGTCAGCATCAGTACGTCACTTCCCGTTAGTCCGGAAGCTATGATGTCAGCCAGCCGCAAAGGCTCTGGTATGGGTGAGATATTCTGCAGCCTTATTATGTAGTCCATTGCTCGGTAGGGCGGTATCCCGTAAGCCGATATTCGGAGAGGTCTCCAGGGCGTCTGCACATACTTGGAGTGCTTATAGACCTTCTCGATCACGCCATACCTAACACTCCAGTCTGGGAAATGCTTCACTAGCGCCTCCCTTATCTTCCTTAAGTTTAACTCATGCTTGAATACAGCAACTACTGGTATGCCGGCCATTGCGTATAATTCCTCCGGATCCACTACGTTAAATCCCGCTATGGTCACGCCATCCGTGAATATCACTTCTGGCGCCCCACTCAAGCTCTTGACTAGTTTAAAAGCAACGCATGTACCGTCTAAGCTGTCAACGGTTACTGGCTCAACCCTAACGTCAGCTATTAGCATGTCTGTGCAGAGGACCGAAACTAAGAGTGTACGGCATCGGAGTTCCTTACATTCTATTGGGAAGAATCCGTCATCAATCCCGGCCGTGTTTAATGAACCACCCGATTCTCGGGTCATCTTCGAACGCCTTGAGTATGGTGTTAGGGTCTACGGTTAGGATTATTTGCCTGGTTTTACCGTACCTGCCACGGTTGATTATCTTGGCCGTTACTATACCGAGCATGTCGAGTTCGCTTACTATGTCGCTTACTCGGCGTTGCGTGACGGGTTCGATGCCAAGCCTCATGGCGACCTCGCGGTAGTTAGCGTAGAGTTCTCCGGTGCTATCGAAGCGACCGCCGGCTAGGGCGGTGACGAGGAGCACTAGTTTCCCGTGGTACGGCAGGGTCCTGACCACATCAACGACCATATCCCTCTCTATCTCCTCCCTAGCTATGCGGACATGAGCTATTGTAACGCGTTTATCGCCTGCCCTCTCGGCTATCTCACCAGCTACCCTGAGCAAGTCTAGTGCCCTTCTTGCGTCGCCGTGCTCTTTCGCCGCTATTGAGGCGCAGTACTCTATCACGCCTTCCTCGAGCACACCCTCCCTGAAGGCTTTGGCGGCACGTTCCTTGAGTATGTCCGTTAATTGGAGGGCGTCATACGGCGGGAACACTATTTCGACCTCTCCTAAGCTTGACCTGACCCTAGGGTCTAGTCTCTCCATTATCCTGACGTCATTCGTTATCCCTATTACGCTGACCTTACCTTTGCTTAGCTCGTCATTAATTCTCGTGAGCCTGTAGAGTAACTCGTCTCCTGCCCTCTTGATTAGGAAGTCTATCTCATCAAGTACCGCAACCACTATCTTTCCGGAAGCCTCCACTGCCCTCTTGAACCTCCTGAATACTTCAGCCGTTGAGAGACCCGTGAACGGCACTCTGTGCCCGAGCGACTCAACGATGTTAGCTAGTACTCTGTAGGTAGTGTCGTCATGCCTGCAGTTCGTGTACGAGAACGTGAAGTGCGTTAACCCCTTACTCCTACCGAATTCCTCCACCTTTCTTAGTACGTACTTGGTTACCGCGGTCTTACCCGTGCCTGTTAAGCCGTAGATGAATATGTTGCTTGGTCGCTCCCTCCTTAGTAGAGGGGCCAGGTGCTCGGTGAGCTTCCTTATCTGCTCCTCCCTGTGCGGTAGGGTGTTCGGCACGTAGTCCGGCCTCAGTACCTCCCTATTAATGAATATGCTGGAAGAAATTCTGGCTAGGGTCTCGAACACTATGTCTTCGCCGCCTGACAAAACGGTTCCCTCCTCCAAATGATTCACTGGATATGTGGGTACCTTGTTAAAAGTTCTGACCTAAATGAACGTCATCAGATCTCAACATACTCACTTATTACCCTGAAGACCAAAGGCACGGCTGCCGACGTTATGAGTGATACCGACACGACGGCCGTGAATATGTTAGTGCTTATTAATCCCTTCTCAAGCGCTATCAACACTACCGCAGGTTCTATGGAGCCCCTAACGTTCATCGCTACACCCATGCTTAACCCCGCCGCGTACTCACCTTTTAGGATTAGGGGAAGGCTTGCTCCCACTAACTTCCCAACGATTGCTAGGGTCAGTACCAGTAGCGTGGTGCTGGACACCATTAGGGACGCATCCGTCCTCGCACCAACATATATGAAGAATATCGGGATTATGAAAAACTGAAGCACTGTGGACATCCTACTCACAAGTTCCTCGACACGCACCTCATACAGCAGGGTTGGGTCCTTAACGAGCCTAAGCATACTTATTGATAAGCCGGCGACATACGCCCCGTAGATCTCACCTATCCCTGTCTTCATCGCTACATATACTAGCCCGAAGAGCATTGCGGAGGAGAGTAGGAGGAGGTAGTCCCAGTTTACTATGAGGGGATAAATAATCTTGGGGTACTTCCTAACTAACGCATACATTACACCCAGAACCAAACCCAAGAAGAGAGTCAATTTAAGTACCTCAACACCTACGGACAAGTAGTTGCCGAGTATCGAGCCCTTGATTACCGCGATGAAGCCTATGGCTATGAGGTCATCTAGGAATGAAGCCATTATGAGTACCCTCCTGAACATGTCGCTGATTCCTCTGATGTGCTCGAGCATCACCACGACTATCTCGGTGGCCGTGTTGCTCACAGATATCGCGACGACCAAGGACGCTATTGGTGAGAAACCCAAGTAAAGCATCACCCCGAGGGTTAGGGCAAGCGTTATGCCTGCGCCAGTGAGGGTTGTGAAGAGCGCCTGCTTCAAGTAGCTCCTTAATCCCTTGAAGTCAACGTTTAGTCCTGAGTAGAATATCAGGAATATTAGTGAGAAGTTCACGACAATATCCGGGTTCACGTCCGTTATGATTGCAAACATTGATGGTCCCAGAACTATACCTGTGAGTATGTATGCCGTTATCCCGGGTACCTTAATCCTATCGAGTGCTAGGGCCAGTACCCTAGCGATGAATAGGGAGAGCACCAACTGCAGCAGATTCATTACTTACTCTTATCCCTCCTCCTCGTTCTCTGCGATTACTTGATCCACACTGTGGATGACGCCGCCAAGCCTCTCAACACATGATCTCAGGTCGTCGAAATCTATGTCTGGACCCTCAACCGTTATTGTTAGCGTAACTGTCTCCACGTCTATTTCATTTACCACGACCATGACTCTCTTAACGCCATCCACGTCTGAGAGGGATTGAGCAAGTTCAACTATTGAAGGGCCTTTCAGCGGTTTCAAAACATCGAGTACGACCTTCTTTAAGGCCACCTACCCACCACCTACCGATATCAGGGACTGATCTGTGTGTAGTTAAGCTAAGGTATTATTGTTTATTCTTGAATTAAGCGTTACTTTATCCTCACTCTATTCACTTTCTTGGCTGCCCACGAGTACCTCCTTATTCTCTTGGAGCGGCCGAAGCCGCAGGCTGCGCAGTATCCTTTCGCTACGTTGTACGCGTGCCTCCCGCAGCGCCTGCACCTGATGTGGGTTTTGCCCTTACTCCTCTTACCCATAGACGGTGTTCCCTTCATTTTTCAGCACCTTGCCTATGCGGGCGACACGAATATTACGTTCTCCCCTCTTATTATGACTGTGCCTAATCTCCTCGTGCCATTCTCAAGGACCTCCTCGGCATTTTCAAGGACTATGTTTAGGTGCTGGTCGAAACTCCTTAAGGAACCGCGCAGTAATCTATTACCCCTTAACTTAACCAGCACAATCTTACCTAGGTTCTCACTGAGTAGTCTTTGTGCTGCGTCACTCATCCAGTTATCCCCAACACCTAGGGCACTCTTGATTTAAAAGCTATACGTTTCTCAGTACGGTGGGTTAAGGTAGGTATTTGAAGTATGTTAACCTGAGTTTATAGTGAGGTGTGATGTTCGTGAGAATGCTTCCGCTGAGGAGGAAGGACGTAGTGCGGATTCGGGGTAAAGCCTGTGAGAAGTACCCCGGGCTCTGCAAGCACTTAGGTGAGGGGAAGGAAGGATTCAGGCTTGAGGGTGATGACTTCGAGGTCATAGTGCTTAACAACATCCCGGCGCTCTTCAGGTATGGCGACGAAGACGCTACTTACCCTACCCTAGTCCTAGTTAAGATCGCGGGGGTTAATTCAATGCACTACGCCGTAGTCGATGAGGGAGCAGTAAAACACCTTCTGAACGGAGCAAACGTAATGGCCCCAGGCATAACTGAGGTAAGCGACTTCAGCAAGGGTGAAGTAGTTGCCGTATGGAACCCCAGCAAGAAAGCACCGTTAGTTGTTGGCGAAGCTCTCATGAACTCCAAGGAAATAATGGAGGTAAGGAGGGGAAGGGCCATCAAGAACCTTCACTACGCCGGAGACGACATATGGGAACTCTGCTTAGAGTATTTACGGAGAGCCAAGAAATAGTTATAAACCACCGACAAACAAGTGCTAATGGGCCGGTAGCTCAGCCTGGAAGAGCGCTCGGTTGGCATCCGAGAGGCCCCGGGTTCAAATCCCGGCCGGTCCACCACACCGTCTTTGATCTTTTCCATCAATTTATCCACAACATAATGCATTAGGCGTCTAAGCCTGTAGAGGTATGCCCGATAACATACCCTCAGTACTTACTGGCGACGATTTTAAGAGAAGCAAGTGTAAAGGTGAACATTGTTGATGAAGGTTCTGAAATCGGTAAATGCTGGCATGGAATTTACTCATTGTGGATCATTCAATAATAGTCCTATAAGATAGGAGAGGGTGGCCTAATAAGTACTTACGATACTGCGGTAGTGATAAAATACGAAGCATATCTCCGACCTTCTATACGCGCTAGCTCTTTGCTGAAATCGCTAAATCGCTAACTAAACCTTATATCACCAGGGAGAGGGAATCGAGCACTCTCGGCGCGTATAGCTCTACGTCCTGCGGCAGTGGGAGTGTCTTCTTCTGTATCTTCTTGCTTATCGAGTTTGCTAAGGCACGTATCGCTTCTGGCTCACCATGATTCAGTATGATTCTCTTCGGCTTGGGGTTTATGTTGGCTAGGTACGCCAGTAACTGCCTATGGTCTGAGTGTCCTGAGAAACCCTCTACTGAATGTACCTCCATGTTTATCCTTATGGTCTCTATCTTATCTCCAACTACGACGTTGACTTCCTTTATCGGTGAGTCTGACTCCATCCTGTCCTTTATTTTCCTGCCTAGAGTGCCTTCCACTTGGTAGTTCACGAAGATTAAGGTGTTCTTCGGGTTGGGCGCCATGAGCCTGAAGTACTCGACCGCTGGCCCGCCCGTCAGCATACCAGACGTGGCGATTATTATGCATGGTTCTTCCGACTCGACGATGTCTGCCCTCGCTGTCTTACCCTCAAGCACCTTAAACGTCTTGTAGGTGAACGGGTTCTCCGCAGAGTATATCTTCTCCCTAACCTCCCTTGAGAGGAGTTCTGGGTAAGCTGTGTGTATAGCTGTTACTTCATTAATCATGCCCTCTATGTAGACCGGTACTTCCGGCAGGGCCCCAGACTGCATAGCGAACGCTATTATGACCATTACCTCCTGTGCCCTACCCACGGCTAAGGCGGGTATTAGAACTTTTCCTTTGCGCTCTATGGTTTTCTTTATGAGGGTTATGAACTCCTCCTCAGCCTCCTTTCTGGGCTTCTGCACCACGCCACCGTACGTTGACTCCATGATCAGCGTGTCTACTCTGGGGAATTCCGTGTGTGCCTTGTTAAGCAACCTTGTCCGGCCGAACTTGAAGTCACCTGTGTAGACTATGTTGTGTAGGCCTGATCCCACGTGCATATGCACCATTGCCGAGCCCAGTATGTGACCAGCGTTGTACAGCGTTATCCTGATGTCTGGCGTGATATCCGTCACTTCACCATACTTCAGCGGTATCGTGTGTAGTAACGCCTTATGCACGTCCTTTATGTCGTAGGGAAGTGGCTTGCCCTCCCGCTTAGAAATGTCTAAGAGGTCCAGCTGAAGCAGTACCATGAGGTCCCTAGTCGCTCTCGTTGCGTACACGGGTCCCTGATAGCCGTATTTGAATAGAAAAGGTATCAGGCCGCAGTGATCTAAGTGGGCATGCGTTAGCACGACAGCATCTATTTCTTCTGGATTTATGCCTAAAGCGTCGAGCCTCGGCATCATTTGTTTCGCCGAAGGTGCGCTTGGATTAAAACCGAAGTCCAGCAGCACCTTAGACTCCGCAGTCTCCACTAAAATTGCTGAGCGCCCTACCTCCCTGAAACCGCCGAGCGCTGTTATCCTTAGGTACTGGTCCTTGAATATTGTTTCTCTATGTATCCTCTCACCAATCGTTCTCAGGACATCTCTCCTGTAGTCTGATTGCGCTATCATGTAATTGAGCGCCGCCTCGAGAATCTTCGAGCGAAGCGGTGGTTCACGGACTATGGATGGTCTCCACCCAGTCTCTACAAATATTATGTTGTAGAGTAGCTTCCTGTCGTGGAAGAATATCTCGGAGTTCCGTGCCCTGATGATAACTTCGCCTAATACCTTGTCGAACGATATGTTTTCTGGCTTGACACCAACGCTTTCGGGGAGGAGCTGCAGTATTCTTTTCTTTGCTTCCTTCTCAGGCAACCTAGCGCTTTCATCGACCCTTATGACTATCCTCTTTCTGAGGGTCTTGGCAAGGGTCTTTATGATTCCCTCATTCTCGACAATGAACCTGACGTTTTTGACGTAGATAGCTATCACTGGCCCTTCGAACTCCACCCTAGTTAGCTGGGCTTCAGGTGGAATTCTTTTGAATATTTCCTCAACTATCCTCTTACGAACCCTATCCACAAGCCCCATGACGGTCCTTACCTCGGAAAAGAGTATATCTTCACATAATCCCTAGTGACCACTGCTACATCAACTGCTTCACCGGTGAACACGTCTCTCCGTATAGCTGACCTAACGGCCTTAACGGCTAAGTTAATTGCGTCATCAATGCTTAAATCTTTACTGTACTCCGCCTCAAGAATACCCACGGCCACAGGCGATCCCGAACCAGTTACCGCGTAGTCCTCCTCAACGTAATCCCCGAACCACTCGATCGCGTATAGGTGTGGCTCGTCGTCGTAGCCGCCGAGGAGGAGCTGAACTATGAATGGGTAGTACTTGTATGAGTTTAGGAGGAGGCCAAGGTACGATGCAAGTGACTTTATACTTATTGGCTTGCCCGTCTCCATCTTATGCTGCCTAGCGATATACTGGAGCTGAGATGCAAGCATCTGGGCATCCGCTACTAGGCCCGCCGTAGTCATGACTACGTGATCATCTATTTTGACGATCTTTCTTACTTTCTTGTGGGCTATGTAGTAGCCTGTGCTCGCCCTTTTGTCGGCGGCCAGGATTACGCCATCCTTTACCTTCAGCCCGACCGTAGTTGTTCCATGAATAACTCTAGCCACGGTTAAACACCCACTAACTCGTTACTTACCTGCTACGGTGTAAACCTTAATTAGTAAAATAAAGGTTACTGGTATGAAGGTGTTGCGGGCTGCAAAGTATTCAAGAGTCATCGCTGCACGTGATTGATCTGCCGAAGAAAATCGTGATAGGTAATGACACCATTGATACTATCCCCGCGGTAATTAAGGAACTAGGTCTTGGGGATAGAGTATACATAATAACGGGTCCTAGGGTCAGATCCATTGTGGGGACTAGGGTCGAGCGGATTATTGGCGAACAGGACCTGAACTATGAGGTAGGAATAGTCAAGACCTCAAACATAGGGGACGTGGAGGCCCTCCTAGATTACATCACGGAATTCAGGCCCACCGTGCTAGTAGGATTAGGCGGCGGGAAAGCGATAGATGCCGCGAAATTCGTTTCCTCTAGGACGAAGGTGCCCTTCATTAGCGTTCCGACGGCCGCATCGCATGACGGGATAGCATCGCCGTTCGCATCCATTAGGGGGTTAGGGAGGGTAACGTCGGTTAAGGCGTCACCGCCACTAGCGATAATAGCTGACGTGAAAGTCATAATGAAGGCACCTCCCAGACTCCTCAAGGCAGGTGCTGGGGACCTTGTAGGGAAGTTCACCGCTGTTCTTGACTGGAGGTTAGCCCATAGGCTGAAGGGAGAGTACTACGGCGAGTACGCCGCCTCACTCTCGCTGCTTTCCGCGAAGCACGTTCTGAGCGCCGCTAACCTCATATCCCTCATGAAGCCCGAAGCCGTGAGGATAGTGCTTGAGGGGTTGACTAGCGCATCAGTCGCTATGTGCATAGCCGGATCCACTAGACCGGCCAGTGGTTCGGAGCATCTCTTCAGTCACGCCCTAGATATTGTCGCTAAGTACCCAGCACTGCACGGCGAGCAGGTAGCGCTAGGCACGATCATGATGGCGTATCTACACGGCAGGAATTGGAGGAAAATAAGGTCACTGATAAAGAAGATGGGCTTACCAACAACGGCTAAGGAACTAGGCGTTAGGGACGTTGACATTATAGAGGCACTCACGAAAGCACATAGGATTAGGCCAGAGAGGTACACGATACTCGGCGAGTCAGGCCTGACGTGGGAGGCAGCCGAGAGGCTTGCCAAGCACACTGGCGTCATAGACTAATGTTAATCTAAGAATATCAGCTGGGAAGTCGTGTAATGTGATGCTTACTTTAATTACTAATGATTACCTCACAATTGTTTATAGACCTCATTCCTAGAAGACCTTAGGTCGACGCACTATGGGTTCGGGAACCATAACGCTCGTCAGTTACCTCGTAGCCCGGGAGGGATACACGTTCTTATTCACAGGACCCTCACCGGAATGCATGAACTGCAGGTTTAGGAAGGTATGCGTGGATAAGCTGAAGGAGGGCCACACGTATAGAGTGGTGAGGGTCTTAGGAATAAAGAATCGCTGCCCAATAAACAAGTATGTAATCACTGTCGCTGTCGAGGAAGTAGCTGTACCGGCAGCAATACCGAAGAGGTATGCTGTCGAGGGGATGATTTTCAGGTACAGGAAAGTTGATTGCAGCAATACTGAGTGTGAGTTCTTTAAGCTGTGCCGACCTGACCTACTTCCTGATGAGGGTAAGGTTAAGGTCGTTAGCGTGAGGGAGAAGTTAAAGTGTCCAAGGGGTGAGTCACTGGTTAAGGCTGAAATAATGGTTGTTGATTAATCACCGCTAACTCTGTCCTCCTTTACGCCTCGGCCTCCTTAACGAGCTTCGTGTTTATCTGCACTATGTCCTCCGTTATCGTATTGCCTCTAACGTACTTCCTCCTGCGCTCGCCCTTGTTCTTCGGGTGGAATCCTGGAGGTCCAGAGAGTAGTAGTGCTTTCTTAACGCCTCCCGGTAGCGTCTTTAGCATCGGGAACCCCGTGTTGTCTGAACCGCCGGTTATGAGGAGCTTCATGCCGGGTATCCCAACTACGGAGGAGTCAACGTAATCGCCTATGCGTTTCTCTAGGAATGCCGCGGCCTTGTCGCCAGTTACGGTTACTTGGAATGCCTTAGCCCTGAACACTTCGCCAAGTACTTCCTCCTCACCTACCTTCTCCGCCAGTAGGGCTGAGGGGACAAGTAAGGTGAATTCAGGGACTGAGTCGTCCGTGGTTACGCGGATGGTGAAGTTTACTTTTTCTCCTTTGGACCTGTCCTTCCATATCCGTAGCGTTATTATCTTGTACGGTGCCTTGAGTAGTTCGAAGGTTTTCGGGTTCATCTTTCCTTCGATCATTGCCTTACCTTCCTTATGCTTCTCATCGTACTTTAGGTCGTCTGACCCGACAACCTTAACTAGAATAGGTCTCGGATCACCAGCTTCCGGATCGTTAACCACTACCTTGAACTCCGGCATCACACCACCTGCTAAGGATAGAGCAGTACGCAATTTAAAAGCTTTGAGCGTTCAGAACTCGTATTCGCTGAACCCGTTCCTACCTATCAGCGGTACGAATATACATGGTACGGAATTACTTACTTTGATGTTACCGCTTTCATCCTTATTAACGATCTTGAGGACTTGATAGTATCGTCCCCCAACAGGGATGACCATCCTCCCTCTGGGTTTCAACTGCTTCACTAAGCTCTCAGGTATTGAGGGGGCGGCGGCCGTAACTATTATCCTGTCATATGGCGCGTGTTCTGGCAGGCCTAAAGAGCCGTCTCCGTGAACCACCGTAACGTACCTGTCGTAGCCTACTCTCCGCAAGTTATTGCGTGCGAACTCAACAAGTTCTCTGACACGCTCTATAGTCCACACGTGTCCCTCGGGCTTTACGATCTCCGCCAGTATTGCTGCTTGGTAACCACTCCCCGTACCTACCTCAAGCACCTTATCACCACGTCTAGGGCTTAGCTCCTCAGTCATTATCGCTACCATGTGAGGAGCGCTAATGGTCTGCCCATACCCTATGGGCAATGGCCTATCATCGTACGCGTAGTCCCTAAGCTCAGGAGGAACGAACTCCTCGCGCGGAACCTTGAGGAATGCCTGAATTACCTCGGGCGTCCTAAGTATCCCTTCAGCAATCAGCGATTCCACAAGCCTCCTGCGCTCCGCGCTGTAGTCTCGGGATTCTGCATCCAACCCCGAAGTACACCATTATATTGTGGTTTACGATCAGTAATTTGTGTTCAGCCATGGTTACGGGCTGGTGCGGTGACTGGTTCTGCATAGAGGTCGTGAGGTTCAAGGGACATAAAAACGTAAGGGCCACGCACAGAACCACCGTGGAAATCACCCGGGAACCGGAGTTAACGCCTCGCGGCGACTGCATAATCGGCGTATCCGCAGATAAGGGACTCAAGCACTTCAGCCCTAGGTTTAAGGAAACGATTAGGGTTCCCGGAGCGTTAGTTATCGCTTTAATACTCACGGAACATGGAGACGTCGACGTCATTAAGGGCTCTGGAGACCCTGGGCTGAGCTTGGATGATCCTAATAGGATCATAATCAGGAAATCCAGTTACGTGGCGCCCAACACGGTCATGGTGCGGGCGAGTAAGGCAGCTAAGGACCTTAGTAGGTCACTAGTGGAGGCGTTGAGAGAAGAGTGCAGAGGGTTAGCAGTGTTCATAGTTATTGGGAAGAAAGTTGAGGAGTTGAGGGAAACTCCCGAAATTTTGGCAGGTATTGAGGGTGGGTTGCTGAAGTTTTAATGTGGTGAAACTGATTTCAGTAGACTTCAGGCGCTCTCCACTCTCCCCAAACATCCCTTAGTACGCCGGAGATCTCGCCTAGGGTGGCTTTAACCTTGACTGCCTCGAGTATTGGTGGGAAGAGGTTGCCCTCACCCTCTGCTACGCGCCTTACCTTATCTAGCGCGTCACGCACCTTGATGGGGTCACGCTCTTCCCTGAGTTTGCGTAACCTACTCACTACCCTCTCACGGACCTCTGGGTCAACCTTAAGTACCTTGATCTTCGGCTCTTCCTCCTCGACGAACATGTTTATGCCTATGAACGGTATCTCTCCTTTCTCGACCTTCAACTGCCACTCATACGCTGCCTTAGCTATCTCACGCTGCGGGTACCCGACCTCTATGGCCCTCACCATACCCCCGAGCTTCTCTATCTCATCTATTATTTTCCAGGCTTTCTCCTCTATTTGATCCGTTAACCACTCAATGTAGTATGCGCCGCCTAACGGATCCACCGTGTCTATCACGCCGGATTCGTAGAGCAGTACCTGCTGTACCCTTACCGAAAGCTTCACCGATTCCTCCGTTGGTAGCGATAATGCCTCATCGTAGGAGTTAACGTGCAGTGACTGCGTGCCACCCAGCACGGCGGCGAGAGCCTGAATCGTCGTTCTTATCAGGTTAACTAGTGGTTGCTGGGCTGTCAACAACACGCCGGCCGTCTGCGTGTGGAACCTAAGCATCATTGAGCGCCTGGACTTCGCGCCGAACCTCTCCTTCATTATCTTAGCCCACATCCTCCTAGCCGCTCTAAACTTCGCTACCTGCTCGAAGAGGTTCGTTCTTGCGGCGAAGAAGAAGGAGAGTCTGGGAGCGAACTTGTCGACGTCCATGACTCCGCGCTCGAGCACGTACTTGACGTACTCTATGGCGTCCGCAAGCGTGAACGCTATCTCCATGGCGGGCGTGGCTCCGGCCTCCTCGAAGTGGTACCCGGATATGCTTATGGAGTTCCATTTAGGCATGTTCTGCGCTGCGTATATTATGAGGTCTGTGGCGTACCTCATTGATGGTTGGGGTGGGTAGATGTAGTTATTCCTCGCTATGTATTCCTTGAGGATGTCATTCTGTACCGTTCCCCTGAGGATCGACTTATCTATTCCTCTGGACTCCGCGACCGCGACGTACATTGACAGTACCTCTATGGCGGTCGCGTTTATGGTCATTGACGTTGAGACCTTATCCATTGGGATGCCGTTGAATACTAAGTCCATTTCCTTAACTGAGGGCATTGAGACGCCTACTTTACCGACCTCATACCACGCTAGTTTATGGTCTGGGTCTAGACCTAATTGGGTGGGTAGGTCGAACGCCATACTCAGTCCTGTTTGACCTATGCTTAGCAGGTAGCGGTACCTAGCGTTAGTATCCTCTGCTGACCCGAAGCCAGCGTACTGCCTTATCGTCCATGGCCTCCCTCTGTACATCGTCGGGTAAACACCGCGTGTGAATGGGTAGTCACCTGGGAACCCTAGCTTCTCGAGGTACTCCCATCCCACACCCTCTGTGTCTAGGGGCGTGTAAACCCTCCGAACCTCAAAGCCCTCCTCGGTCAGAAACTTTGCTTTCCTTTCAGGGAATTTCTTCAGTACTGGCTCCAGCACCTCCTTGCTCCATTCCTTCATCCGTTCCCTTATCTTCTCTAGGTCTGTCATCTCACCCATACCTCTCGAGGATTTCTAGGAGGACGCCGTGTGTTGCCTTTGGGTGTATGAAGTTTATCTTCCTCTTACCGCCGGACACTAACTTCGGCTCCTCGTACACTACGCGTACGCCCTTCTCCTTCAACTCCTTGGTTAGTGCGTCGACATTCTCCACTCTAATCGCTATGTGGTGGATTCCTTCACCGCGCTTAGCTATGTATTTTGATATTGCTGAGTCCTCGCTGAGTCCTTGAAGTAGCTCTATGTACACGGACCCCACCTTAAACATTGCGATCTTAACCTTCTCCTCCGGAACCTCCTCAACCTCGACTAGCTCGAGACCCAGTATGTCACGGTAGAACTTTATGGCTTCGTCTAGGTTCTTTACGGCTATACCTATGTGATCAAGCTCCCTCATCAGTTATTCACCTCCAACGCCTTCTCGTAAACCTCGACAACCTTGCGGAGCGGGGTTCCAGGACCTAGAACCTCGAAAACACCCATTTTCTTGAGTTCCTTAGCGTCATCTGGCGGAATTATGCCGCCTACGACTACGGGGACGTTTAATCCTTTCTCTCTCATCAGCTTCAGTAGGTCGGAAACGAGCTCCATGTGCGAGCCTGAAAGGATGGAAACACCGACGACCCCTACGTCCTCCTCTATTGCTGCCTCAACAACGTCTTCCGGGGCTTGATGGACGCCTAAGTAAATCACCTCAAACCCCGCGTCCCTAAGCGCCCTAGCTACGACCTTAGCTCCCCTGTCATGACCATCAAGACCTAGCTTGGCAACCAGAACCCTGCGTCTACGCTTGATGTTCTTTCCCTCTGAAGTCGCATCTAGGGTGTTTACGCTCATGCAGGCTTACCCTTAAGCTTTTTCTGCGTGGGAAATCTTATACTTACCCTTAATGGATAGGCTATCCAGTAACTTCCATTACGGCGAGGAAGAATGCCTCCGTTAAGTGCTTATGCGGGAAGAAACGCATTACCTTATCATGGAAGT
This sequence comes from Desulfurococcales archaeon, assembly GCA_015521295.1. GTDB lineage: Archaea > Thermoproteota > Thermoprotei_A > Sulfolobales > NBVN01 > WAOL01. The sequence continues at coordinate 21,578 of WAOL01000079.1, read as the reverse complement.
CCACTACCCTATACCCTGGAGAGGACCAAGGATACTTCCTAACAAGCCTAACGGCATCACGCACCGTTACGATAACTTCCTCCCCCTCCTCCGGCATTATTGAGCATGTCGAGTACACCACTAGGTTACTGGCGCACTTGACTGCCCTACTGATTAGGTCCTTCTGAATCTCAGAGTAATACCTTACCTTCGAGGGTGTTAAGTGGATCTTCACTCCCGGATCCTTGCTCACCGCCCCACTGTTGCTGCATGGGGCATCAAGCAGTACCTTGTCGAACACGCTGCGGAGAAACACGTCTCTTGAGTCCGCTGCCACTAAGTGTACCTTACTTAAATCAACGCCAAGCTTCATGAGCAGGTTGGCACACATTAGTAGGCGCCTATAGCTAATGTCTACGGCGACGACTCGTGCCCGGTTCTCAGTGAGCATCATTATCAGTGACGTCTTCATTCCTGGTGCTGCAGCCATGTCTAAGATGACGTCGCCTGGTTCGGGATCGAGCGCGTTAACGACCGCCGCTGAGGCCTTGTCCTGAGGGATGGCCGTAAATTCCTTGACGGGCTTGAGTAACCTCACGGGTTTCGGTGAGTGCCTCACGAACACCATGTAGGGGAAGTGCCTATCTACCTCGTATTCAACGCCTTCATCCTCAAGCTGACGAAGCACTTTCTCCTCGGGAGCTTTCAGCGTGTTTATCCTTAACCACCAGCGCCTGCGGTTCATTTCACTCAGTAACTCCTCCACCTCATCCCCTACTAACGATGCTAGCTTCTCGTAAAACCACCTTTGATAGGATAAGTGGCACCAAGGCGGAAGGTTAGTGTCGTCCCACTGCTTACTTAGCCAGAACCTCACGATCTTCCCGTAGCTTCTTAATCTAGTGTTCACGCATAGAACCTTGAGGTAATCGGAAACAAGTTCCCTCGCCATGTTGTAGAGTTTCTCCCTTTCCTCAAGACTATCAGCGCATCTCCCCTTACACGCCCTCTTGAAGGCCACGTCAACTGAGACCTTGTGGTTGAGGACTTCATAAAGCACTGATGAGAGCACCTTCACGATGAGCTTATCGCGCCTCATGAATGCCTCACCAATGCAATGTGTCAGAGAGGGTCCCACTCATCACGTTTCAGCCACTGACGGTGCCATCATTCACTATGGCTAAAGGTTTACTCACCTAATAACGTTACTCATGGAGGTGAAGGTACCAACCTTATTAAGATAGTAACTTAGTACGTGGTGGAATGATGATGCCGCTCCAAAAGGATTGGGCAGGGATGAATGCCTCGCGACGATCTGACCGCCACTTAACTTAAGTTCTGTATTTAATTCGGCATGAAACCTACTTCACCGAACGTGTCAGTCTCCTTACATACTCCTTAGCTTTCCTTAAGGTCCCTGAAACCCTCAATGGAATTACTACCACCCTACCTTCACTCAGATTCTCCACGGCACCTAAAGCGGCTAGTACTTCCCACTTTCGTGGAGCCTTGAACCTAATTGTGGCTGTACCCGTTCTCTCATCTAGATCCATTACTTTGAGTCCCGCTGTTGATGATCTGCTAGACCCGTAGAGCTTTCCGTAAGCGTTGAGTAGGAGTGATTCCAGTTCCGCCTTACTTAACTTGCCAGAGTATACGAGCCTAACTATCAAGTACCTCCTGCGCTCCCTTCTTTCTTCTCTGGCCTCCACCGTCTTCACGTATGCCTTAACCGTCCTACTGCCTAGAGCTGATGCTAGGAGCGTTACTTTGGAGTTAACGGCTCTGTAATGCCTGTAAAGAAAGGCAACTACAATGAGGGAAACAACCGAGAGTATCAGTGACGTGAGTGCTAGGATGATTGCTAGTTGCCCTTCACTTAATGACATACCCTGCACGCTCCACCAGTGTTTTGGGGTTCGTTGTGAGGGCTGCTAACGCCTTAGCCTCACTTAAACCCAGGGTCGTGAGGAGGGCGATTAGCGTTATTCCGTGCCTTACCTCCTCAAGTACCTTGGCACCTGAACCCATGCTCAGCATAATCTTTCCGGCTTCGTAGAGTTTAAGTAGCGTCGCCAGGCCAGATAAGCTCCTCCCACGAACCAACGCGTCGTACACCTCGCTAGCCCTAATTATTACCGGGATTGCGGTATTAGCTAATTTCTTGGCGTTCTTCCTGCCGAGCCTACCAAGCATCTTACCACCCAGCTCCACGGCGTGAGCGTACGTCATCACTCTGTTGGTGAGTTTAAACGCCTCGGGATCCACGCACCTGAAGACACGGAGTACGTTACCCCTAGGTAACATACCCTCGTTCGGGTCGGTGAAGGTGTGCCTTGGGATTAAGGAAACCCCGTTAACTCTCAGGTAGTCTCTCAATCCATCAACAGCGACAGCTTTGAAGCCCATGAGCCGCGCCGCCTTAGCTATTTCCTCGGGGCTGGTATCTCCCATGAAGGCCACGTCAACGAGAGTTAATGCACTCACTAGTTAGCACCTCGAGGAACCGCTTCAGCTGACCCACGGACCTCACACCATTCACTGTTACGGAGACTTTAATCACGTCGTCACCGTCCATTAGCTCAACCTTACCTAAGTAAGCTTCCTGCTTGCTGACTCTGAAGTATAGGTGGGAGGGCCTATGACCAGCGCGGTTGCTTACGGTAGCTACTAGTATGTTCCTGTCCACGCGTTCCATAGAGCAGACTATGAATTTCAGTGTTTTGAAAGCGTTCTTCCCTTTTAGCGTGACCGTAATTATCCCTATCTCGTTGCCGTAATGCCCCTGAGTCACTACTTCATCCATACTTACCCTTTCTCGGAGTTCAGGAGGGATTAGGTTCAAAACAGCCTTTCTGACCTTAGCAGGGTTTTCTGTGGAGTGATAGAAAACGCTTAACGATAACCTACTTACCCTGACATTAGGTGATGCCTTCATCCCTGGTCTATCCTTACTTCTCAATACCTAACTCCTTCGCTAGGTCCTCAGGAACTATTAACCTGGCGCCTCTTGACGCCTCGTGCCTCTTCTTCAGCTTCCTCTCCTTAGCCTTCTTCTTCCACTTCCACTTGTGGGTTCCTCTTAGCCCTCTGCTCTTCAGTAAGCCCCTCATCCTCCTGCCGGCGGCTGTCTTTCCTCTGAAGACGCGTCCTTTCTGCGATGGCTGTGTTATCCAGTTGATGTCCTTGTCTGCCTTTATCACTGGGTGGGCCGGATCAACTAGTATTACTTCGTAGTACTTGTAGAGACCGTCCTCCCCTACGTAGTATGAGCCCAGCACCTCGAGGTTGGGGTACTTCCTAGCAGCTCTCTCCTCAGCTATTAGCTGTATTGACTTAGCGGGAGCGAAGCCGTAAACACCCATGCGCTTCGGCCTCCTGCCTGAGCGCGGTCTCTGCTTCCTCATGCCGCCCTTCCTTACACGGACCCTAACGACCACGAATCCCTGCTTTGCCTTGTAGCCTATTGCCCTAGCCCTGTCGAGCCTCGTGGGGTGCTCGACGCGAACTATCGCAGGTTGCCTCCTCCACTTTATGAACCTAGCTCTCATTATCTGGAGCATTTCGCCCTCGTAGGGCCTCTTCCAGAGCTCCGCGATGTAGTGGTACGCGGACTTCGCCATGACTGACACCTTCCTAGCCTGCTACACTCTTTAAGTATGGAGGTTATAAGTTATTTCCTCCCCCAACACGTTAACACAACCACTATTTAAGTAGCGACCACAATGAGGTAATGGGTTCACGAGGTGCCGCCGTCACCGCCGTTAGTTGGTGTCGTGGGTAAAACGAACGTAGGTAAGTCAACGTTCTTCGAAGCGGCAACGATGGTTCCTGCTAGGATAGAGAATAGACCCTTCGTAACGATAGAGCCGAACATAGGTGTAGGGTACGTTAGGAGGAGATGCGCTCATGTTGACCTAGGTCTCCCCGGCTGCAATCCTCGTAACTCACTATGCGTGAGAGGCGAGAGGTTCATCCCGGTTAAGTTGATGGATGTTGCTGGCCTTGTCAGGGACGCGCATAAGGGTAGGGGACTTGGGAATAAATTCATGGACGACCTAAGACAGGCTGACGTACTGCTACACGTAGTCGACATGGCTGGGTCGACCGATGAGGAGGGTAATCCCGTGAGGCCGGGTACTCATGACCCGTTAGAAGATATAAGGAACATTGAGTTCGAGATTAACGAGTGGTTCTACAACATAATCAGGAGAGATTGGGAGAGGTTCGCTAGGGGATTAGATAATCTCCCGCTCGACCAGGTAATTGACTCCATAGCTAAGAGAGTGTCTGGGCTCTCCATCCGCCGTGAGCACGTAGCCCTAGCCCTGCGCGAAGTTGGTCTCGAAAGTAAGAAGCCGAGCACGTGGAGTGAGGACGAGTTAAGGTCATTCATGACGAGGTTAAGGGAGATAGCTAAGCCGATCGTTGTCATAGCTAATAAGATGGACATCCCGGAAGCTGAGGATAACTTCAGGCGCGCATCGAAGGAGCTTAAGGGCAGGGTAATCGTGCCTACGAGCGCTGTCTTCGAGCTAGCGCTCAGGAAAGCCGAGAAAGCCGGGCTAATAGAGTACCTCCCCGGCGACCCTGACTTCAAAATCATTGACGAATCGAAGTTGAACCCGAAGCAGTTAAAGGCCCTCGAAATCATACGGGGCTTTATGCGTAAGTACGGCGGTACGGGGGTTCAGCAAGCCATAAACAAGGCTGTCTTCGAGGTTCTGCAGATGATCGTTGTCTATCCAGTCGAGGACCCGCACAAGTACACGGACGGGTACGGGAACGTGTTGCCGGACGCGTACCTAGTTAGGAAAGGGACGACAGCTCAGGAACTCGCGTACCTAATACACACAGATCTGGGCAAGGGCTTCCTCTACGCCATACTAGCGAAGGAGAATAAGAGAGTTGGAGGTTCGTACGTATTGAGCGACGGTGACGTCGTTAAGGTGGTTTCAGCTAGGGCCTCCAGACGCTGAGATCTACACAGCACTCTCCTTTCACGGGCCTACTCTCGTTCTCAGATATTACGTGAGTGCATGGAGGGACGTCCCTATAGACCGTGACACCAGGGTTTATCCAGGAGTAAGCCCCTATCTTAACTCCAGGCACGGTTGACACGTTCACACCTGTCTTGACATAGCCGCCTATTATCGCCCCTAACTTCCTCCTACCCGTGTCCTCCACAACCCCCTTCACCCTATACTTGACGTTGCCGTCATCGAAGCGGAGGTTAGCAAGTATCGTCCCTGCACCTAAGTTCGCGTGTTCGCAGACCACGGAATCCCCTATGTATGCTTGATGCGCGGCATGTGCGTCCTCCATCACTATGCTTGCCTTAACCTCGACGTTGAAGCCCACCCGAGCACCGCGCAACACGACCGAGTACGGTCTTATGAAGGCGTTTGGACCAACTACCGCTTCCCTGCCTATGTAGGCTGGCCCCCAGATGTACGTCCCTGAGAGTACCTCAGCACCTTCCTCAATTACCACGGGTCCGCGGATCCTGACCCCTCCCTCGACATGCCCTAAGATTGTCTGACCCTCTATGCGTCGGAGTAAGTGTTTTGAGAGGTCAAGGAGTTTCCATGGTCTCCCGATATCGAGCCAGTATGAGAGTTCCACGACCTGAACACTTACCTCGGAACAGTATGAGTTGATAGCGTCCGTTAACTCGTACTCGCCCCGCGAGCTCAATGGGAGGTTCTCAAGGTATTTCTCGATCCTCCTGTCCAGGTAGTATAGGCCAGCGTTGACTAGGTTGCTGGGAGGGGTTTCGGGCTTCTCGATTATCTCCCTAAGGATGCCGCCGTCAGTTATTAGTACTCCGTAGCGTTTGGGGTCCTCCACACCGTAACCCGCAATGGCTGGCTTTCCTCCGCTTATGACCTTAGCTACATCCTCAGGTTCCACGTAGACGTCGCCGTAAAGCACTATGAAGTCCTCAGTTGATATGCTCGAGAGTGCCTTCAGTAGCGCGTGTCCCGTCCCCAACGGCTCGCCTTGATCTACAACCCTTAACTCAGCATCATACACTTTAGCGAGCCTAGATGCCTCCTTAACTACCTGTTCCTTAAGGTAATTCACTACGATCACTATTGACTTAACACCTGCTCTGACAAGGGACTTAACGTTATGCTCGAGGAGTGTTTTATCAAGTACTGGCACGAGAACCTTATGCCTGGTATGCGTTATTGGTTCAAGTCCTTTCCCGTAACCGGCTGCTAGTATCACAGCGTCAGGCATTGAGCATACCAAGAGTAAGTCTGCGTTGGTGTCTATTAAGCTAACCGAGGACCCGGGTTGGGGCTGAAGAAAAGCGAGTGGGTGGCTGCGGGGTTGATCCTTAGTGCGGTGGCGTTACTACGATGACTGCCTTCTTGAGTCCCTCTGGCGTGGGTATGTAGAGGAGCTTCGATTTGTAGATCTCAGTCTTGCGTAGTGGGTATATCTTCTTTCCTGCTTCGAATATTTCGTTGGCTAGCTGGCCGAATATCATGGCCTTTATGTACTCATCCAACGTCATTTCAGCCGCTCTCTCCTTTAGGATTCTCACCATTTCCTTGCGTATTGCTTTCTTTTGGCTGGTCTTGCACCTGTAGGCAGTTAAGGCAACGCCCTGCACCCTGAGGACGTAGCCGTCCTTAGTCTGGACGTCCACTATCGCCGCGATCTTGCTGGACTTCCTTCTGATTATTGATTTCATGTAGTCCCTAGCCAGCTCATGTCCCTTGAACCTAGTGTACGCGACATCGTCCTTAACGTCGTACACCTGGAAGTATAGGTGGATGTGGTGCTTGCTGAAGTCTCCTGTGAGGTCGAATAACGTGACCTCAAAGACCCTACCAAGTAACTTCCAGTCCTTATCGGCTGGAGTAGTACCTATCTGCACACTCTCAAATAGGGGTGGTGCAAGGACGCGGTACCACTTCTTGAGCTTCCACTTATCCTTTATCGCTACTCTCGACATGACGCCCGAACCTACACAAGATGTGTGTGCGGGGTTTATAAGAATTCATTATCTATCCAAGCATGCGATCATGTCGTGAATCATTTCCGCGATCCTCGAGACCTCGTCAAGCACTGAAAGCAACGTCAGTAGCATTGAGGGATTACCGTACTTAAACCGAACCTCATACATTAGTGAGTCCCCAGTCGCTTGTGACCTTATCTCGAACCCCTTAGGGGGGCATTCATCATCCGGCTTTATGGCCTTGTGGATGGCTTCAGCCTCATGTTTAGGTATTGGTATACGTAGCGCCGCATAAACCACTATACTCACCTCATATGCTTGACTGAATTTCCCTTAGATCCTTAACCACATAATAGCCGCCAGTGACCGGGATCCCGCGTTCCGCTAGCTTAATCCTCGCGGTCTGTGGGAGGGCACGTGCGGATACGAAGTACTCGTTATTGTGTTCGAGCGCCAGCACCTCCTTAGGATCTTTAACTAACTTTGAACTTCTCAATGCTTTCCAAGCAACCACTGCGGAGAATCTCCGTGGGTTAACGTCGTCTACAATTACCCAGGTTTGGTCACCGAGCCTCACTCTCCTGTACTCAGGTAGGCTGTTGATGATCCTCCTTAAGTCTGGGAGGCTTGAGAGTAACCCAGCTACACCCCACCTGATGTAGGATTGGTTAAGCATCGATAGGGCTACGGACTCCACCCCTGCTGCGTCACTCATCCAGTCTAGTGCGTACGCCGCGAGCATTAAGTCCTTAGCAACCCACTGCGTCTTCACGACGTATTCCCTGTCCTTGAACTCCTCGGGCTTAATGCCGAGTTCCGACGCAATTTCCTCGGGCCTTACCTCCTTTGGCTCATTTTTGAGGAATAACGATGGCACTAGCACATCAATACTCGTCCTAACGGCCTTCCCGGGCCCCACGCTGTTCCAGCCCATTATTGGCGGGCCCTCCACCACGTCTATTAGTCCGTCATCTTTCAGCCTATTCATTAATTCCTCCTCCTTACTGTTCAGTCCCCCCTTCTCTAGACGCGGTGTGTGTCCTGCTAGTACAGCGGCAGCTAGGGTTAGCTTGAAGTCCTTCGTTATTAGTTCGAATTCACTAACCAAATCAAGCACGCCAAGAGCAAGTGACGCGTACTTAAAGATGTAGTTGAAGCCTACCCTAGTGAATACCGTAGAGGTTGATGACTGAAAGAGTACGCTTCCCTCGAAGAGGTTTACTGGCATATTCACTCCAATCACTTGCGCATCGTCGAGAACAGGCTTAAACAGATCCGTAATGAATTCGAACTCCACATCACTTGCTCTGAGCACCTTAGCAAGGAGCCCAGCTGTAACCGCTGCTTCGGGTTCATGCGCCATAACTATCCTTACTACGCGCCTGTCGGTCCGAGCCTTTGACACGGTTCTCCTGAAGACTTCCTCTACATTAACACCCTCAAACGTGAATGGCACTAAAATCGTCCCCGTCAAATAGGGGATTATGGTTTAATAACTCCTCGTAAACACGTTCTCCTAAAAGTAAAGGCTGGAGGTAATGTAAAGGTTGGGTTTACTTTACTCCGCGGTTTCTTCGGGGACTATTACTAAGGGACGAGAGACCAGTATCTTCGCTTGGTCAGGCCTGTACTTCCAATCAGGCGGTAGGATACCCTTCCTCTTGTAGTACTTGACAAGCCTGTGGATTTTTGACTCGATCTCGATTAAACCTCTCTGTGAGTGCGTGTCTTTGGGGTGCTCCTCTAGGTGGCGTCGGAGGTTAACCGCCCTCTTCATTAGGTTGTAAAGGTCCTCCGGTATCGCCAGCTTTATACCGTACTTCTGGAGGACTTTCTGAAGCTTCACACCTAGTACCGACTTCACTAGGGGGACACCGTACTGATCCCTCAGTATTATACCTATCATTGAGGGTGGGTATCCCTTCTTGGCTAGCTCAACAATTATTAGCTCTATCTCCTCGGGAGAGTACTGTATCCATTTGGGCGCCACCGTTGAGGGCGGCCTCGTTGAGTGTGACTGACCTTTCTCCTTGCCTCTGTTCATGACGCTCTCTCCCCTACACCTTAGGAAATCCGGCTTTTAAAAGCTGTTCGCAACCACTCAACCATGGATGCGAAGGCCTTACCCCTATGTGAGAGCTTATTCTTCTCACTAATGCTTAACTCAGCGAACGTTCTCTCCATTCCTTCAGCAATGAAGATGGGGTCGAACCCGAAGCCGCCAGTACCCCGCGCTTCTAACGCTATGCTCCCTCTCGCAATTCCTGTGAAGATCCTAATGCCCTCTCCGGGGATTGCTAACGCTATCACTGACTTGAAGTAAGCTCTCCTGTTCTTCACGCCCTTCATCAATTTTAGTATCCCGTCGATGCCTAGGGTCTTGTATACATAGCTACTGTAGGGGCCGGGGAAACCATTTAGCGCCTCAATGAAGAGTCCGGCGTCCTCCACAAATAGTGGGACTCCCCACTCTACTAATGCGACTGATGCTGCATACGTTGCTATATCCTCTAAGCTCCTGAGCTGTACCTCAACCTTAGGTGAGGGAAGCTGCTTCAGTACAACTCCATGTTCTTTACCGAGTTCGAGGAATTCCCGGAACTTACCCTCATTCTGCGTAAGCACGTGGATTACTGGCTTACTTGCGGGTTCACTTATTTCGTTTCTGCCTTCTTTCCTCAACGTATCTGCCCCTTAGCCTTATTTCCTTCACCTTCTCTTTTATTTCCTTGACCCTCTCTTCACCCGCGATGCTTGCGTAGCCCTCGAAGAACGCTATAGTTACCTCCTCCATCACGTCATAGTGTGTGCTCTCGACAGCACGTATGAAGAGATGCACGTCCACGCCGACGTCCTCCAACTCGCTGCTGTACTTAGCCAGTCCAAAATCTATCACGTAAGGCGTGCCTTCCCTGACGACGACATTGGAGGTAGTCATGTCTCCATGAACTACTCCTAACCCATGCATTAATGCAATCACCTTGCCGAGCTCCCGTACGAGGTCTACGTACCCGCTTATCCGCCGGTTTATGAGGTCGCGCAGCAAATCTCCTTCCACGTACTCCATAACTATCAGGCCTTCGCTTAAGGAGACGTAGTAAAGGGCTGGGACCGGTAAACCTGCTAGTCTTAGGTCATGTATTATCTTAGCTTCAGTAGCGGTTCTTTCGGATCTTAGCCTTAGGTCTAGTTTGGGGTCTCTGTAGGGCTTCGGTAACCTAACCTTGTAGACTGCGGGCATCCCGAGGAACGTGTGCTTGATTAACGCGGCTTCCGCACCTAATGCAATTATTTTAGGGGTCTCCCCACGGTACATCGGCTTGGTCAAGCTTCCACCTCTGCCTAACATACGCGCGTTCAGGCTCTATGGTTACCCCATGCTTGAGTGCCAGTAAGCCTGTCCATGCTATCATGACGCCATTATCTCCGGCGTACTTAGGAGGTACTACCTTGACATCAACCCTCCTTAACGCCGCCATGGCCTCGAACTTGGAGCGTAGTACGCTACTAGCTGCTACCCCGCCCACGAGAAGCACCTCCTTCTTTCCGGTATGTGCTAATCCGCGCTCGCTGACTTCTATGATCGCTGAGTACGCTATCTCACGGACAGTGTAGCATACGTCCTCGAGCTTCGCCTTCCCTGACCTAACTAGCCTTAATGCAGCTGTTAGTAGGCCTGAGAACGACACGTCTTGACCCTTAACAACGTACGGTAGGTTCAGTATTTTCTTCTCTTTGCTTTCCTCGGCGCACTTATCCAGTTGATGCATGCCCTTGACAACGTATGGCGGGGCTAAGCCAACCTCCCTAACGAACGTGTCCATGAAGTTACCGAGCGGTATGTCAAGGGTCTCTCCGAAGATCCTGTAGCGCCCGGCAACGAATGCCGCTATAATTGTGTTCCCTCCGGATAGGTAAACTATTAGGGGGTCTTTCGCCCCCGTTATCAACTTACCTATCTCAATATGCGCTACCGCGTGGTTAACCGGTATTAACGGCTTGTTAAAATACACGGATAATGCCCTGGCAATAGTGGCCCCAACCCTTAAGCAGGGACCCATCCCGGGCCCTAACGCCACTGCGATACCATCAACGTCATTCATGCGGAGCCCAGCAGTTTGCAGGGCTTCCGCAATAACCCTTGGGGCCTCACGCATAAAGTAGAGAGACGCTTCCCGGGGATGTATGCCGCCTTTCTCTGGCACGTACTTGGCTCTAACGTCAGCTAGTATGTACTCAGGCTCGTCCTTAACTATACCCACACCGAATGTATGGGCCGTTGATTCAATGCCTAGAATTATCATTTACTGACCCTAACCACCCTTCCTTACGTACTCAACGTAGCCGCAGTAACCACAGTGCCACCTTGGCACCGGGTGCTTATGAAACGCCATTACGCGCCCGCACTTAGGGCATACCTTATTCTTCAGCCTTATCTTTCCCGTGCTATAGTCGTACTCATAGAGTTTGTGCCTCTCAGCCATGCTCAAGCACCCCGCTTAAGCAGGTACTCAGGCTCGAACGCCTTCAGCCTCTCCAAGTCGTTATAAATGTTCGCACGTACCTTGGACCTCCCGATACCGTACTCGCTCTTTATGTACTTTATCACTACTAAGTCCTCGCTCTTTCCGTAGAGCTTAGCTAGTGCCGCACGCACATCTTTCCTGGATGGTGTTCCCTTCTCAACGTGTGTGACTACGCAGTAAACCTCTACTCTCCCAACAACCTTGTTCTCCTTTTCTCTGATAACCTGCAGGAGTGAACCGTCAGGTAACGTAGCTGTTTTTAACGCCCCCTCACTCATACTCGTCACCTCCTCCTATGCTTAAGGGGAACCCTTATATTGTTTCATCTATTAATTGAGATTAAATCCCTATCTTTATGGCGTACCGTCCAGGGTGCTTTATGCCGAGTATCTTCGCTACCTCCGAGTTCTCGAGGTCGATAACTATTATCATTCCCGACCAGTTTTCGGTGAAGGACTCACTACCGCATACGGGACAACGCTCCACGTCGTGCGGTACTAAGTACTTGCACTTCGTGCATGCTTTAAACGGCTTCGTATGCTTCCTCCTAACCGGCATACCCTGGGCCCTCCTTTATCTTTCCTAGCGCGGGTTGCTTCATAGTCATGCCGACCCTGATGTGGGCCGGCGGAGCCATGCTGACGTTAACTATCTTCCCGCGCACTATGTCTCCGCGCTTGAGAACTAGCTTCGTTTCCTCGCCGCGCATGACACCGTTTAGTTCGTCGTAAATCATCCTGTCGTCAGCTATTTGCGATATGTGTACAAACGCGTCTATAGGTCCTATGTTCACAAATATCCCTATTTTCTTAACGTCTACTACGACGCCCTCCACTACCTCATGTCTTAGCGGGTAGTACGTCAGTAGCTGCGCCTCAACCTTGTGGTAGGTGGCACCATCCCCAGGCACTATCATACCTTCCGGGTTAACGTTAACTCGCCATACCTCTATCACGAAGCCAAGCGAGGGATCTACCCTACCTATGTACCTATTCCTTAACTGGTCGTAAGCTATGATTGTTAGGTCCTCGCCGAACCTGTCGGGGGGCACTCTAATTATGTCCTCTATTGAGATAATCCTGAACACCGTCCACACCTGACTACGAGAGTTATGAGAGATTTATTAAGTCTTATTTCTCTCCCTCAACCCTTAGAAAACCTTTTCCGGCTCGCCCACCACGTGAGTACCTTGGCGTTGAGTTCCTTAAGCCTAGACCTGAGCTCCTCGTCGAGCGTTACGACGATGAATTCCGGGTGTTCCTTAACGAACTTCACTATAGCGTCATCGGCCGTCTCGTAATTACCGCGTGTTTCAATGACTTTGAGTTTATTGAGGACGTAGGTCAACACCGTTCGGGCAGCACGCCCACGCCTGCTTCCAGGGGACTTAGCTAGCTCCCTTAACTCCTCAATCACGATATCGAGCGTGTAGAACTCCATGGGTTCCTGTAACGCGTACCATAGCTTATCTAGGACATCAATGCCTTCAAAGAAAAGTAATAGTGCGGACGTGTCTAGCAATATCTTCCTCTTCCCCTTCAACTTCCCTGCCTACCCTACTACCTTGCCCCAGCCTACGAGCCTCCACCTACCTAGTACTTGCCTACTTATAGCTACCCTCATTCCATCCCAAACGACCGTGGGCCTCCTAAGCGTTAATTCCATTCTGTCCTTGCTTAGTTTAGTGACTAGCGCTAGCGTTACTGCCGCACCGGCAGTGATCATTATCCTCTCACCCACCCTTAAGGGCTGAACCTTAAGTAACTCCCTAGTGCCGAGCACCCTCTCCATTAGCGAGTACTCCACCGTGATCTGCGTTACTGGGTCTGGCAGGGTGCCGGCCTTCCCTAGCACGTTACCGACTAGGCGATCCGCACGCGTTAGTGAGGGGTCAAGCTTGGTTCCTATCGCGACTAGCCCGCCTGGCTTTGCTTCGTCGTACTCCCTATTCCCGAAGCGTATGCTCACTACCTCCGATGATAGCGGGACGTACTCCTCCTTCATGCCTTTCCTGAACCTTGCTCCGGGCTTTATCTCTATCTCGTCCCCCACCCTCAGCACTCCTTGAAGTAGTGATCCCCCTACGACGCCACCGACAAGTTTTTCAGGTGGTGTGCCGGGTCTATTGACCTCGAACGACCTAACTATAAACATCAATGGTGGGGAGTAAAGGTCTCTCTCAGGCGTGGGTATATATTTCTCTATAGCCATCAGCAGGGCATCAATATTTACCTTGTGGAGAGCGCTTACGGGTATTATGGGAGCGTCCTCCGCCCACGTTCCTTCAAGGAACTTCCTTATTTGCTCGCAGTGCCTCAGCGCCTCCTCCTTACTTACGACGTCAACCTTATTCTGAACTACGACTAAGTTCTTGACACCTATAATCTCCAGCGCCGCGAAGTGCTCCCTGGTCTGGGGCTGCGGACACGGCTCGTTTGCGGCGACAACCAGTATGGCTCCGTCCATTAGAGCCGCACCAGATAACATCGTCGCCATCAGTACTTCGTGACCAGGGGCGTCCACGTAAGAGACGCTTCGCCTGTATACACAGTCAGGGCCTTTTGGTTCGGTGCAGAACCTGTCGGGGGCCGGTAAGTTAGTACACTCGTATACGTCGCCGTCAGCGTAACCAAGCTTTATAGTCATCGCTCGCTTTAGTTCTTCCGAGTGCTTAGCTGTCCATATACCGGTCAGTGCTTGGACGAGGGTTGTCTTGCCGTGGTCTACGTGGCCGACGACGCCTATGTTTACCTCAGGCTGTCTTTTCTTGTTCTCCGCGCTCACTGCTTGCACCACCTCCGAAGTCCTCCCTACTGTATCTCTCAACGAAGACAACTACCTTAATCTCCGGCACTAACTTAGTGATATCCCTCGCGGCTAGGAACTTCAGTAGCTGCACACCGTCAGCTAACCTCATCTCCTCGGGTAACTCCACCGTTACCTTGCCTTCCTGCGGGTCGTGCTCCACCTTGATTTCATCTAGCTGTACTCTCTTAGCCCTTCTCTTGATTAGGTACTTCACCTTCTCTATTAGGTCCTCGATCTTCTTAAGCACCTTGAACTTGAACAGGAGAGTCTTACCTGCTAGCGGGTGGTTGAAGTCAACAGTTACCCTACCACCGCCAACAGCGATTATCCTGCCCGTCATGTTGTTGATCTTCACTTCCTTCCCTATTTCGGGGATTATGTTGTTCTTTACGAACATCCTCCTTGGGAATACCTTAACTTTGCTTGGGTCCCTCTCACCGTAACCTTTCTCGGGCGGGATCTCGACCTCATATTCTTTCCCTACCTCAGCGTTCTTTATCGCTTCCTCAACACCTGGAATAAAGCGACCTTCACCCACCACCACTACCTCGGGCTCGTACACCTCATCCTCTGAGTACTTGCCATGTAGCTTAGCTACACTCTCGTTGGTCGTGTCGACTAACTCGTTCGTTTCCTTAACGAAGAGCGAGTACTCCACTAACACGATGTCTCCGTCGTTGAAGGACATTCGTCACACCCTCAACATTATGGGGACTGCGTTTTTAAGTTTAGGTAAGTTGTAGGTAGGCGTAGTTCAAGCCGTGATGCCCGCGCCCTTAATTGTTGCTGTAAAGGGTTTACCTAAACTTCCGCTTAATTCTATGTCAATACCAAGGAGTTGCTTTATGAGCCAGATCACCGTGTGTGCATGCATTGTTAATTCGGATCCCCCAATTCTACTCTCTCCCTCTGCTAATGCCGCGTAGATTAGGATGTTGTCTGACATGTGTCTATCTAGCGCCGCTCCCGTCGCCAGTTCTTTGAGTAGCTTTTGAGCTGCCTCGGAACCAACCACCTCTGCCCGCTTGCCCTTAGCGCCGAGAGCGTCTGCACCGATCACAGTATTGCCTGCTTCTGCCCAGAGCACGATCCCTGACCCAGGCCCTAGGTGGGGGTCGCGCCGCGGTTCATAGTACTCTAACTGAATCTCTATGGGTGCTTTCACGCCGCCCCGGATTAGTGTTGCCTTAGCTGACTTCGCTTGCCTTTCCGCTACGTGTTTAGGTAGTCTGACACAGTGTGATATGCCCTTAATGATCCTTACCTCATCCCTCATCACCCTATTAATAGGGGTTAGTAAGCGTGGAGGTTTGGGGACGTGAACCCTTACCATGCCACCCCCTCGCGGGTAATGACCTCTCCTAAGTAACTCCGTGCTTAGTTCGTACCCCATGGTCCTAAGGTGCCACTCTATGACGTTCCTGAAGTAGTCTATCGGTGGTGACCAGGGGACATCCGTCCCACCGGTTATCGTTACCTTCACCGGTTGTGGGGAGTAAGCCATTATGGGGGTTATTGTTTGGAGCACTAAGGTTATTGAGCCTGCGGTGCCTATGTCGAACCTGTAGCTGCCGCCCTTAATGCTTCTTGGCTTGAAGGTTAGCGTACGTGAGCCTAACTCTAGCCCCTCTACCTCAGCGCTGCAGAGGGTTGCCGCAGCCTTAATTGCGGTCATGTGCTGTCTCTTGAGGCCTGGTTGTGGACGTTTAGCCCTAATGTTAACTATCTTAACGGGCTCGCCGGTTACGCAGGATATAGCTACTGTCGCCCTTAATATCTGACCTCCGCCCTCACCGTAGGAGCCGTCCACTACCTTCACTCGTCAACCCCTGTTACTTCCCTTAGCCTCCCAACCCCATCAATCTCATCGATGAACTTCGCCACTGAGGGCGGGACTAGTTCGCGCCACGCGTCACTGCCTACGATCATTAGCTTCCTAATCTTCGTTGATGAATACTTGCCTCTATCATAGGGTGGAGGTACTAGTACCTCTATTCCTGCGTCCTTGAAGAGCCTCAGGACTAGCGGGTTCCTCGCAACACCGTACTGGAACTTCGGGACGTACATCTGCACGTAGTAGGGCCACACGGAATTCATGAGTATGTCCGGTATTGGGATTATGTGCACTCTACTCAAGTCCACGCCGGCGTCCTTCAGCGCCTCGCGAATCATTATGACGCGCTCGCCTGACGTAAATGGGTTGACAACGGTATGTGATTCCTGGGCTGTCCCTATACCAATTATGAGCTCGTCTACCCTCTCAAGTACCCACTGCATCACCTTAACGTGCCCCCAGTGTACCGGCTGGAACCTCCCTGGGTAGAGGGCTCTCCTCACATCACTCCAGACCAGTGTCGACCACCTCTTGCTTGGTTATGTGGAAGTATTATTGCTTTCAGTATTACTTAGGGCTGGGTTCCTGAAGAGTATGCGGCCAGCCGGCCTCAGTACTTCAGCGGCTGAACCCATGAATACAGCTACCTCAGCTAACTCGTAGGAGCCTTGGTACACCGCGAAGGAACCTCTGCTGACGTGGGAGAACGATTTAACTACTTCTGCTGCATACCACTTAACGCCATCAGCGCTCACGTCGACTCGGGAGCCGTAGGTTAGTGAAAGGGCATCCATTATCTGTTTGAGTGTTGCTGACGTGATGATGTTTCCGAAGCCGTCTACGTGGACGACCTCGACGCCAGCTATGTTGCCTTTACTGGTGACTGGTTTAGGTAGCGTGTCCACCCTCACCAACTCGTTGGGATCTACGCGTGTACCTAAAGACTCGGGCTTTACGCCCTTAGAGATCCATGCGGCTGTCGGTGCGAATATGTCGCGTCCGTGGAACGTTGGTGAGGGATTAGGAAGGCCCGCAACTTCCTCCTTAATGACGTATGCTTCGATAAGGCCTTCCCCCGTTGCCGCGGGTATGAGTAGTCCGTTGTCTGGCCCTACGTAGACATGTTTCTTGCTGACTATTACCACGGATCTGCGTTCACTGCCTACGCCAGGATCCACCACACCAACTATGATTGCTCCGGGAGGCACGTACTTGGACGCCACTTTGAGGATGTGGGCTCCCAGCCTGATGTTATACTTCGGCACCTCATGCGTGATGTCGATGATGTCTGCTTCCGGGTTTATAGTCTTTATTACTGCCTTCATCATGCCGACGTATGGGTCGCTTAAGCCGAAATCTGTTAGGAGGGCTATTAATGGCCTCATTTTCCTAACCTCTTGCGAAGTAATTGTATGTAGGGCTTGGTTATGGTGGGCCTCCCCTGGAGGCCCAGTAAATTAACTACACGGTTGAGCCTTTTAACGTAGTCTTCCGGTCCCTTTGGATTCATTACTTCCACCTCAACGAAGTTCCCTAGCCCCTCGACCTTATCCAGCGTTATTGTTGCGCCTTCCACACCCGCGTACACTTTCCTTTCCTTGCTTACCTTGATTACTAGGAACCCTAACTTCGTGAATGCCCTGACGAGGGCGTCGGGATCACTTACCCCACTCTCTATCTCCTCCCTTACCTTCACTCCGCCCGGTGTCCCCGGAGGTGTTGTCTTGCACGTGATCTTGCCTTTGATCTCCCCCGTCGTCAGATTCACCGTCTTCCTTACCCTTAGGGCTGAATCCTTGGGCACTCCGGGGCACTGCCTTAGGTCTACGTAGTAGTCCGTTTCCTTTAAGTGGGCTTCTAGCTCCGCACCCACTCTCCTTAAGGCGTTCTCCACCTTACTCAGGTCGTCGATAGGTATCTTAACCTCGTACTCCATATTCCCTGCTTTGCCTTGATTACCCTCGTTCGTGTCTCACCACCACGCGTACTTTATCTTGAATCCTTTGAACTCACCCCTATACGGCTCCCACTTCACCTCAACCCTCTCCACACGGGCTGCTGGCGGGCCTCTATGGGCCCACCTTATGATTTCCTCGACGGCTTCCTTGGGTCCTTCAACCACGGCCTCGACGCTTCCGTCGGGTAAGTTCCTCACCCAGCCCGTGACGCCTAGCCTGTACGCCACTGACCTCATAGTGGATCTGAAGAACACTCCTTGAACTAGGCCGTATATCCTTAGGTGGGCCCTCACCATCTCCTTTCCTTGCTCACTGTCCATATCTTCACCTCCAATGATTTATGGTGGGTGAGGTAATGTAAGTTTGAGGTGGGTGACTTACCGAGATTCAGTGATGTTTCTGACCCCCTTGAGTGGGTGGTGAGTAGGGTTAGGCCGGGTAGGAGATCCAAGGCAGTTGCGAGTAGGTGGGGTTATAGGCCGTACATGGTTGAGAGGTACTTGAATATTCTTGGTTCGTGGGCTGAGGTTGGTAGGCTTCTTCAGTCCTTCGAGCTAAGTGTTAGTCCCTCTGTTAGGTGTAATACGTTGAAGGTTAGGGACTGCGGGCTTCTTGTTGAAAGGCTTGAGCGTTTGGGATTTGAGGTTAAGCCTATTGAATGGGCTGAGCATTGCTTCGAGGTTGTCGGGGGCGTTAACACGGTCTCGACTTTAGGGGCTACACATGAGTTCCTTATTGGCATGTACTACCTTTATAGGGGGAGGGCATCGCTATTACCTCCACTCACGCTATCCCCCGTTGCTGGGGAACGAGTGTGTGACTTGGCCGCCGCCCCCGGCGGTAAGGCGACCCATATGGCTCAGTTGATGCGTAATGAGGGTGTCTTGCTTGCGTGTGACGTGAGTAGGTCTAGGATGCGGGCGTTGAGGAGTAATGTTGAGAGGTTGGGCATTAGGAACGCCGTGCTTCTTAGGATTGATGGGCGTATCGTCCCTGATATCTTCCCGTCTCACTTTGATAGGGTGTTGCTTGACGCTCCCTGCAGTGGTGAGGGCTTGATAATGCTTGACCCTTCACGTAAGGTTAAGACAAGTATGCGTGATTTAGTTAGGATGCATGAGTTGCAGGTCGAGTTACTTAACGCCGCACTGGACTCCGTTAGGCCTGGTGGTTTAGTGCTTTACTCGACGTGCTCGATAGCTCCTGAGGAGGACGAGTTCGTTATTGCTGAGGTTGTTGAGAGGAGGGAGGACGTGAGGGTTGAGAGGGTTGATGCCCCGTTAAGGTTGAGTGAGGGTGTTGAGGAGTACTTCGGGCTTGAATTACCTGACTACGTGCGGCTGTGCGTTAGGGTCTGGCCCCACATTCACGGGATGGAGGGTTTCTTCATGTGCTTGCTTAGGAGGGTTGATTGAGGATGTGTGCCGGTATTCGATGTTCCTTTGAGGACACCGCCCAATTCATGGAGGGCGTTGTGGCTAGGTTGTTTGGTGAGGACACCGTTAAGGTGTTCGAGGGTTTCTCACTGCTTGTCTGTAGGGGGGAGTTCGCGGAGGCGTATCTCCTTAGGGGTGAGGTGGCTGACCTCGTTAAGGGTTTGCTGGGTTCCGGTAGGGTTCCCTACGCTGCGGGGTTGTATGTTGGTAGGCTTAGGAAGTCCCGCCCGACGTTCGTGCCTTCAGTTGATTTCCTCTCGTTCCTTTACTCGGGCTTGGGTGGCTTTAGGAGGGCTCTGGTTGTAGGTGAGCGTGGGCTTAAACCATTCCTCTACGGTAAGGACGTGCTGAAGGCGTCAGTGCTTGAGTGTTTTGAACCGCTGAGTAAGGGTGAGGTCGTGGGGATCGTGGGTGAGGATGGGTTCGTGTATGGCGTTGGTTTATCTGTTATTGACTCCTGCCGGGGGATTGAGGGGTTGAGGAATGTTGACGTTGTTGCTGAGAACGTGTTTGATGTTGGCTGGTATTTGAGGGGCGGGACTGAGGCTAGGGAGAGGAAGTTTAAGGTGTGATGTGTTCCCAGCACCCCCTCACTCATAGGCTTTCCTCTAGAACCTCCCTGATTAACTCCTTGCTTAACTTGAAGGGCGTGACCCTATCCCATAAGTATTTCAGCGGGCCGAAGATGAGGTTCAGCGCCTCCCTGATGTCGTCCCTGCTGAAGCCGTAGTCTGAGAGCTTCCTATCGAATCCCACGCTACTCTGGAATTCCCGCACGGTTTCCGCCGCCTTCATAGCGTCGTCGGGGGTTGGTCTTAGCTTGGGGTTCAGCGTTCTGAGCACTTCCGCTGACTTCGCTGGGGACACCTTATGGGTGTGTTTGATTAGTTCGGGACCCACTATCGCTAGGCCCGCACCGTGAGGTAGTTTGGGGTTGATGCCGCTTAATGCGTGCTCCACGCCGTGGACCACGTGCGTGGATGACGTGTCTATCGCTATCCCGGCGAGCATTGAGGCGTAGAGTAGCCAGCCCCGTGCCTCGATGTTCTTGGGGTCAGCGACCGCCGTGCTGAGCCACTCCTTAATCCTTGCGATAGCTTCCTTGCTGAGTAGGGTTACGTAAGGTGAGGAGAGATCCTTAGCAGTGCTTGCTTCGTAGGCGTGATACAGTGCGTCTAAGGACGTGTAGATCGTGTGGTCACGCGGTAACGTCACCGTGTACTTGGGATCGTCAACCCCGACCACCGGGTACGTGACCGACGCCCCGCGCTTCTCACCGGTCCCGTCGATCGTTAGTACCGCGTACCTGTCCACCTCGGAGCCCGTTCCGTGCGTTAAGTTGACAGCGTACAGTGGTAGGGTGGACTTAACACGCCTCCTGAACGTGACGTAGTCAGTCGCCCTACCACCCCCAGCAACTATGGCTGCCGCTACCTTAGCCGTGTCTATCACGCTTCCCCCGCCAATAGCCACTACGGCGTCAGCGCCCTCACGCCATATACGCTCAGCTATGTCATCAGCGCTACTTGCCCAGGGGTTGGGAGGCACGCCTGAAACCACGAAGTAATTAGTGCCGATCTCCTTAATGACGTCTAGGACGTCGTCTAGGGCGCCGCTGACCTTAGCTGAGGACCTACCCGTGACTACCGCCACTAAGGAATGCTTGCTAAGGTACTTCGCTAGGCCCTTAACGGAGCCCTCCCCAAAGAAGAGCTTCGTGGATGCGTACCTAAGCGTGAATGACTCGGGACTGCCCAAGCCGTGACACCCGCTTAGAGTACGTACTCAAGGAAAATGAGGTTAACTAAGCGTGTTAAGCAAGAGAGGACGAGAACTATACAACGGGCATCAATCGCGCCACGCATAGGCCCTACCAGCACCGCACTAGCCAACACCTCGGGCGAGCGTCAGCCTCGGGCGATTGGGAGCGGCGGGCATACACCCCCGCCCCATCAACCCCGTCTTCTACGGGAGCCCTCGTCGCCGAGGTCTCCCCCGGCGAACGGCCGCCTCTTTTCGGGGAGGGGTTCCCGCTTAGATGCTTTCAGCGGTTACCCCTTACGG
>WAOL01000078.1 GCA_015521295.1 Desulfurococcales archaeon | reverse complement strand
CCATTTATAACGCTCTCCTCAAGCTAGGCCTTCCTATATGGACTGAAGATAAGGCCCTATTGCAAGCATCATTTAAATCACAAAGATACGTGGCGCTCTATACAGAAGCTGTTGAAAGATTCTTGAAAGGCGAGTCGTTGAGAGCTATTCGTGAAAAATTATACAGAAAACTCTTCAAACAATAGAACCGTAATCCCAATAAGTCCTAGATCATCTAGGGGCAAACAGTTAAAATGACCGTGGTATAGTATTTAGCTTTATTAGGAGGACCTTAAAGTAGCTCAGCGAGCTTAAAATTCAGCTATCCTGCCAAGCTATGGCTTCTCGGCTTCTCCGAGAAACGAGGGACTCGTATCAAGAGATTCTTGCGTATCCCTGCATTCTTACACAGCATGATCTCGAAAGAATATGTTAGCACCCATATTACTACTTATTACGCGACTTAAGATGCTAAGTAAACGCTCTTTAGGTGCGTGATGCTACCTAATATGGGGGGAAGTCCTGGAGGTTACTCTCCCCACGCTAAGCAAAGGCGTGGATAGGGTGTCGATTAGGAGGTTGTATGAGGAGTACCTTCCCTTAATAGAGGAGTCTATTAAGTCGTGGCGCATGATTTACTATAGGGAGAAAGGTTCGCGGAGAAGTGGTAGGGAGGGTGCCGGTAGTAGGTTAGGGAAGGAATACATCTACGGGACCGTTAGGCCTTTCTTCGAGAGGTTGAGCCCGGACGATAGTCGCTACATAAGAACGCATAGGATGATAGTTTTCGGGATGATGGAGCACAGCCCCTCACTCAAGGCGGTGGTGCTTAAGGCTTCGGGAAGGAAGCTGGCGAAGTTATTGCTTAGGGAGGGCATAGTTAAGTCGCTTGATGACTTACCCATGGTCTTCATGGTCCAGAGGATAGGGTTGCTGGACATTATCGATGAGTCCCTAAACACCATGAAGGTCAATATCTACGAGTGCATGAGTTGCTTCGGGATGAAGCCGGTCTTCACCCCAATGTGTGATTTCGAGGCAGGAATTATCGAGGGCATACTGGAGGGGCTCTACGGCAGGAACGCGACAGTCGAGAAGAACTGCTGGGGGCTAGGCAACCACTTCTGCGGCTTCGAAGTTTACTTCAAGTAGCAGGGCAGTAAGGGATGACATCAACACTAATCGTCAGGCCGGTGGCGCACTGTGACCTCAACCACCCGACATGCCCCTTCTCACACGGGGTGAGTAAGGGCTTCGAAATACTTCACCCGGCCGTACTCAGCAGGATAGTGCGTGAGCTTAAGGGCTACGTGTTTGATGAAGCAGTGATCTCGTGCCCGAACCCTCTACTCCACCCGAAGGTTACGGAGCTGGCATCGCTAATGAAGTCAGTGGCTAAGAGGCTCTCACTCTTCACCCCCATCACCGGGTTAGGTAAGGTGGGTAAGGAGCTACTTAAAGTGATTGACGAGCTGGTAGTGATTAGCTCATCCATAAGCGAGCTTAAGGAGGAGGAAGAAAGGATTAAAGGGTTACTGAGCCAAGGATTCGAGAACGTGGCGATCTACTCAACCGTCACTAGGGAGGAGTCAACGCTGCTCACAGCATCGGAGCACGCGGAATTCTGCAGAAAGTACGGCATACCGTTAAGGCTCGGGGAGCTACCATACGTGAATAAGGTTCCATTCAAGCTGAGGGACACGCTAGTTAAGGAGGGGTGTGAAGTCTCAATACCCTACGGACTTAAGTACGGGTATGAAGCCTCAGTCACGTTCATGAAGGACTACAGGGTAATCGTGCTTGAGAGACCCTCAGGCAGGGCGTGCAGGATGTTATTCATAGACTACTACGGGAGGATAAGTAAGTGCCCCTTCACCCGCCCACTCCTCGAGGCTAAGGACGCCAGTAGCGACTTGCTGAGGAAGGTGATCTACTCCGAATGCCCGACCAAGGATGTGGGACCTGACTACGTCCCGGAAGTCAGGATATCCCTAAGGGCTGGTAGGGACGTCATCATACCTCCAGACATCCTAGCCTTACTTGAGGTCATAGAGTCCACCAACTCATTGAGGGCGGCGTGCAGGCTCCTAGGATATAACCCCTCTACCTACGTCGAGAAGCTGAGGTCACTGGAGAAGAGGCTGGGTGTTAAGCTAATAACTTCAAAGCGCGGAGGCTCACTCAAGGGCGTGACCCTACTCACTGAGGAGGGGATGAGGATCCTAGCAACGTACAGGAGGGTTAGGGAAGCAATCATGGCATCACTCATTAAGGAGAACGTCTACAGGTTCTCCTTCGAGTACTGAGTATGGGTACACGTGCAGCAAGTCCGTGTTCGGCAATCCGATCACGAACTCCTTAATTTTAAATTCTTCAAACCGTTACAGGGGTCTTAGTACTTGGCATTAGCTTCAACAGTTGAGCTAGGTCCTTCCGCAGAGGAGTACGTGATATTCATCGACCCAGAGAGGTGCATGGGCTGCAAGGCGTGTGAGGTCGCCTGCGCGGTCGAGCACTCAATCAGTAAAAACATCTTCGGCGCGGTCAGAGAGAAGCCCAAGCCAAGACCTAGGATTAGGGTAGTGACTGTGGACGACCTATTCTACGTCCCCATGAGGTGCCAGCACTGCAAGGACGCACCATGCGTTAACGTGTGTCCCACCAAAGCCCTCAAGAGGACTGAGGAAGGGTACGTCGTCCTCAACGAGAACCTGTGCATCGGGTGCTTAATGTGCGCCCTAGCATGCCCCTTCGGCCACCCAAGGTATAACGCTGACACGAAAACCATAGTTAAGTGTGACTTCTGCATCGATAGGGTGCGTGAGGGCAGGCTACCAGCGTGTGTTGAGGCCTGCCCAACCGGGGCGTTAAGGTTCGGGAGGCTGGAGGAGTTACTGAGGGACGTTACGGAGAGGAAGGCTAGGGAATTAGTTAGTGGTGCGTCAGTACCCGGAATAGTTGTTGTGAAGCCTGTTGAGAAGGCGGTGAGGGGTGCCCCTAAGGTATTAGGGGTTAGGTCCATGTACTCCCCCGTTTCATGGAGGTGATTACCTCATGGTTAAGAGGAAGGAATACCTCAGGCTCAGGCTCCCGACGAATGAGGTCTCAATAACTCCCGGTGTCTCTAGGTTACTCGAGAAGGCGGAGGAGGAAGGTATTGAGACCGCATGGCATAGGTACTTACTGCAGCAACCGCAATGTGGCTTCGGCATGTTGGGGATATGCTGTAGGAACTGCAACATGGGTCCCTGCAGAATAGATCCCTTCGGCTACGGGCCTGATAGGGGCATATGTGGTGCTAACGCGGACACCATAGTGGCTAGGAACATACTCAGGATGATAGCGGCGGGCGCTGCCGCCCACAGCGACCACTGCAGGGATATTGTCAAGGTATTCAGGATGGTTGCTGAGGGTAAGACGAAGTACTACAAGATAACGGACTCAGCCAAGCTTAAGTGGCTCGCTAAGGCGTACGGTATCGAGGTCGAGGGGAAGGACGACTTAGAGATTGCGAAGGAACTCGTACCCATCTTGGAGGCTGAGTTCGGCAAGCAGGACGAGGAACCATTAAGGACCCTAACAGCGCTAGCACCTAAGAGGAGGATTAAAGTATGGGGCAAGGCAGGGGTACTGCCCAGAGCCATTGATAGGGAGATATGTGAGTGCATGCACAGAACACACATGGGTGTGGACGCAGACTACGTCAGCCTCCTACTGCACGGCGTCAGAACCTCCTTGGCGGACGGGTGGAGCGGTTCAATGCTCGCCACCATCCTGAGCGACATACTGTTCGGCACGCCCAAACCAATTAAGTCCACCATGAACTTAGGGGTGCTTAAGGAGGACATGGTGAACATAATAGTCCACGGGCACAACCCGGTACTCTCAATGAAGGTTGTCGAGGCAGCGATGAGTGAGGAGATGCAGGAGCTGGCGAAGGAGTACGGGGCTAAGGGAGTTAACGTGGCAGGGATGTGCTGCACCGGTAACGAGGTGCTGATGAGGTTAGGTGTCCCGATAGCGGGTAACATGCTCATGCAGGAACTAGCGGTAATCACCGGCGCTGTGGAAGCTATAGTTGTTGATTACCAGTGCGTGATGCCAGCCCTAGTAGATGTTGCGGGATGCTACCACACTAAGGTAATAACTACTGAGCCGAAGATGCGCATACCTGGCGCCATACACATTGAGTTCGAGCCCGAACACGCCGAGGAGGTAGCTAAGAAGATAGTTAAGGTAGCGATCGAGAACTACCCCAACAGGTCTAAGGAGAGAGTGTACATACCTAAGCACAAGATGGAGATCGTGGCAGGCTTCAGCGTCGAGGCAATACTCGAGGCGCTCGGAGGAACCCTCGAACCACTAGTGAATGCCTTAAAGGACGGCACCATCAAGGGCATAGCCGGGGTAGTTGGGTGTGTGAACCCCAAGGTAAAGCACAACTACAGCCACGTAACCCTAACCAAGGAACTGATAAAGAACGACATCCTAGTCGTGGGTACCGGGTGCTGGGCAATCGCCGCCGGCATGCACGGCCTCCTAAGTCCTGAGGCCGCTAAGATGGCTGGGCCGGGCCTAAGGAAGATCTGCGAGGCCCTTAACATACCGCCGTGCCTCCACATGGGTAGCTGTGTGGACTGCTCGAGGATGCTCCTAGCCATAGCGGCGCTTGCTGACGCCGTCGGCGTGGACATGTCTGAACTACCCGTCGTTGGGTCGGCGCCTGAGTGGATGAGTGAGAAGGCAGTAAGCATAGGCACGTACTTTGTAGCATCAGGAGTCTTCACGCATCTAGGCACGGTCCCGCCAGTACTCGGCAGTGAGAGGGTGACTAAGCTACTCACCGAGGATGTTGAGGACGTAGTTGGAGGTAAGTTCTACGTCGAGCCAGACCCGGTTAAGGCGGCTAGGGTAATGATTGAGGTAATTGAGGAGAAGCGCAGGAAGTTAGGGTGGCCAACGTAAGGAGCGCGACACAATCACTTAGCTTGATGGAGGGGGAGGGCAACGAAGATCCTCGTGTCGGGGAAGGGCGGTACCGGGAAGACTACCGTGGCCGCCCTGCTAGCCATGTCCTTCGCTAGTAACGGGTACAATGTGCTGGCACTTGACGCGGACTCCGTGCCGAACCTAGCCCTCAGCTTAGGTGTACCGGCGGAGCGTGCTGAGGCGATCGTGCCTCTCTCGAAGAACGAGGAACTAGCGGAGGAGAGGACGGGTGCTAGGCCAGGTGAAGGGTGGGGCATGCTCTTCTCACTGACGCCTAGGGTTGATGATATAGCCGACAAGTACGGCATTAAGGTGCTTGAGAACCTGAAGCTAGTTGTTGTGGGTAGCATAGACGTTAGTAAGGAAGGATGCATGTGCCCGGCAATAGCGCTGGCGAGGGCCTTCCTACTACACGTCATGATGCGTAGGAATGACGTAGTCATAGTTGATTCCGAGGCGGGGGCCGAAGTATTTGGCAGAGGCCTAGCAGAGAAGTTCGAGTTCAACCTAACGGTCGCGGAACCAACCGTTAAGTCCCTATCAATAGCCTCAAAGCTAATGAGGATGGCCAGCGAGTTAGGAGTCCCCAACAACATCCTAGTAGTGAATAAGGTGAGGGACCACATAAAGGCCCTCCAGTTAGTGGCTAGAGTGTTCCGCGGTAAAGCACCGCTAACTCACCTAATCAGGTGGGATGACAACGTCATTAAAGCGGAGGAGGAGGGGTTAGGGCTAAATACCCTCCCCCGGAACTCACCCATAAAGGAAGATGTTTTTCACCTAACATCAAAGCTAATCTCCTTCTCGAAAAGACCTTAAGACAACCGCAAGCCTAGGTGATCATCGTGTGTGAGTCGAAAGTATACTTGAGAGGCGAGGGTGGGGAGCAGGAAGTAATGGATGACGTCGCGTTCCTGAAGTCCTCAGGTAAGGAGATAGAGCTCGTCAGGATAGACGGTGCTAGGAAGAGGTTAGAGGACGTAGCAATAGATGAGATAGACTTCATACATCATAAGGTGTATCTGAGGAAGCTCTGTTAAGGGTGTTACTAGATGGTTAACCTCCCCCTCACCCAACCCGAAGTGCTTTTTCTACTACCTGTGATCTCCTGCCTTCTCTGCTCCGCCGTATCCCTCATCCTAAGGAAGGGTGTTGCGGCGCGTGTCCTTACCTCGTTACTGACATCACTTTCTTCCGTCCTCATGCTGGTCGTGGCCCTGATGTGTGCCCTCTTCGGGGTGAGGATACGCTTAAGCATCACGACAGGTCTTTGGGGGTCCTCAAGCACGGTGCCTTGGCCCCTGAGCGCTGTGTCATTCGGGGTTGACGGGCTCTCGGCGGCCTTCGTCTTGATGCTCGGTATCGTGGGCCTCGCGTCCTCAATATACTCGCTGAGCTACCTGAGGAGGCTTGAGGGTGGGTATGACCTGCGCTCCTTCGGCGTTAACTACTCACTATCAATGCTCTTAATGTACCTAGTCGTGACTGTCCGTGACCTCTTCTGGTTCTTCATCTTCTGGGAACTCATGACGTTAACGTCTCAGTTCTTGGTTTCCTTCGAGTACCGTAGGAGGGCGGCGGTAGATGCTGGCCTGAAGTACTTCACTCTAACTAAGGTGCTGGCCGAGCTCATGATTGCTGGCGGTATAGTCATGATCGTTCTTGAGGGCTTCCCTCAAGGGACGGGCTTCGGGGAAGTTGCTACGTCACTTAACGCCATGCTCTCCAGTAACCCGGCAGTAGCAATGATCACCGTCGGCATGTTCTTCGCCGGCCTCATGGTTAAGGCCTCACTCGCCCCCCTACACGTCTGGCCGCCTGACGCCTACCCCGAAGCACCTAGCAACGCGTCGGCACTGCTTAGCGGTGCCATGACTAAGGTCAGCGTCTACATGATGTTCAGACTATTCCTCTTCCTCAGCCCGCCGAACCTGCTGTGGGGAGCGATACTATCGTTTACTGGGGCCGCGACCCTAACCTACGGAACCATGATGGCGTTAAAGCAGGTGGACAGTAAGAGGTTGCTCGCGTACCACAGCGTCGGTCAGATAGGGTATGTTGTCCTTGGCTTAGGTGCGTGCGTGACCTTACTCTCTGTGAGTCCTCCGAACCCGGCGCTCGCGGCGGTGGCCGCGTTAGCTTCCCTCTACCATGCACTCAACCACGCTGTATTCAAGTCGCTCCTTTTCCTGAACGCTGGCTCGGTGGAGTACGTGACTGGGACTAGGGACCTCAACGTTTTAGGGGGGTTGGGTAGGGTGATGCCTGTCACGGCGTTAACGGCGTTAGTAGCGTCGCTCTCAATCTCAGGTATCCCGCCATTCAACAGCTTCGTGAGTAAGTGGTTAATTTACTCATCAACAATGACTGTCCACGGGTACCTGCCGGTTCTGGGTTTCCTCGCCCTCTTCATTTCCTCAGTAACTACCGCCAGCTTCATAAAGTTCTACACATCCATCTTCGGCAAGCCCTCACGTAAGTCCTTCAGTAACGCGCGTGAGGTTCCCGCCTCCATGCTGGTTGCTCAGCTACTGCTTGCCTCCCTCTGCGTCCTCCTAGGGGTTCTCCCTGGCCTTGCATTCACCCTCCTCAAGCCCGCCTTAGTTAGTGCTGGCTTAAGCGTCGCTGGCTTAGGCGTTAGCTTAACGACCTTCTCAATAC
>WAOL01000077.1 GCA_015521295.1 Desulfurococcales archaeon | reverse complement strand
GGGGAGGTATGGGTAGGAAGAAGTATAGGAGTCAGGCGGGGATTATTTACGATGTGCTGAGGACTGTCATGGAGTACGGTGAGGTTAGTATGACCCACATAATGTATGGTGCTAACTTACCGTTCGATAGGACTAAGGAGATTGTGAAGAGTCTAGTGAGTCGGGGTCTGCTGAAGGATGTAAGGATTAATGGTAAGGTGATGTACCGCTTAACTGAAAGGGGTTATGAGGCGCTTAAGGAGCTTGAGAGAGCTAAGAGGTTGCTTGAGGAACTCGGTTTTAAGTTCTGACTAAGGTTTTGGTAACTCCTCGGTGTTAAGGGATTGGCGTTAAAAATTACTTGCCTGTTAACTCCTTAATGCGCTTCCTGAAGTGATCTAAGGCCTTCTGCATGAATTCCTCGCTTATCTTGCCGTGCGGGCTTGGAGTCTCGAATATCCTCCTCGGTAGCTTGAGGTCCTTCTCCAGGTCGAAGCCCATGTCTAGCTTCAGCTTGTACTTCTCAGCGTAGATCTCCCACCCGAGCTTCTTGAGACCCTCAGCATCAATCTTTATCCCTAAGGCCTCCAGACCTTCAGCCACTAATTCGGGTGTGTAGACCTTCCTGGCGAAGAAGCACACCACTAGTGATGACAGTATCTGCCTCCACGCCTCCTCCTTCATTAGGTCGTCAATGACTTTCTCCGGTGGCGGGTATTCCTTACCTATGAGTTTCTGGTCGTAGCTATAGCCAGCATTGTCGAGGTGACTGTGCCTTGCACCTATTACGTAGCCTAAGTGCGTTGCCGGGCCGGCGTGGTAACCAGGCATCTCGTTCTTACCGAACGTCATAGCGAATTCCACGCCGCCGTAAGTCTTTGCCGCCTCTTCAGTGCCCTCGCCTAGCTTCCTGTAGAATTCATTGGGCTGCTCAACGATGTACTTAACCATCTGTATATACGTTCTCCAGTCACCCCATGAAGGCTTAACTATCGTTTCCTTCTCCGTGATTATTCCGCGCTGGAAGGCCTCAGTTGCCCACGCCAGCGCCACACCAGTACTCATCGCGTCTAGTCCCTCAACCTCCACCTCCTCGATTAACCTCAGCACGCCTTCCTTGTCGGATATGCCTAGCATGGTTCCTAGGGAGTATAGTGGCTCGTAGTCATAGGACACATACTTGGTTGTGTAGAAGTACTTCTCGTGCGGGTACTCCTCCCTTATCGCGGCAATGTGGATGCACGCTACGGGGCAGTGGCTGCAGGCAACTCTCCTAGCAAGCATCGTTTCGGCTATTGCCTCACCGCTTATGTTTTCCGCGCCCTCAAACCTAGCTGAGGTTAGGTTCCTCGTCGGTAAGGCGCCGATCTTGTTCAGCGGTATTATGTTGACAGGGGTTCCTAGGTCGTGGTACTTCTTCATGGAGTCTGACTTAACCACCTTATCATAGATCTTGTCGTACACCTTCCTGTACTTCCTTGGGTCAGCCACCGGTATTGCTCTCCTGCCGCCGACCACTAGAGCTTTGAGCTTCTTGGAGCCCCATACGGCACCAAGGCCCAACCTGCCGAAGTGCCTGTATGTTTCCGTCACCACGCCAGCGTACTTAATTAACCTCTCGCCAGCCCTCCCTATCCTCATGATGGCCCTTAGCCCCGGCCACGACTCACGCTCCCTAAGCACACGGCCAACAGTGTATGTGCTCCTCACCCCCCAGAGCGCGGACGCGTCCCTGAAGAACACCTTACCGTCATGAATTGAGAGGTAGACCGGTATGTCGCTCTCACCCTTAATCACGATGGCGCCGAACCCCGCCATTTTCATAGCTACTGCGCTCCTCCCGCCCGCATGGGACTCGCCTAAGTTACCCGTAAGGGGTGACTTAAACATAGCTACAGTCTTCGAGGCAGTAGGGTATGCAGCTGTGAACGCACCTACCGCGAACACCACCACGTTTCCTGGTCCTAGGGGGTCGGCCGAGAGGTTCATCTCCTCCCTTAGGAGCTTGACGGCTACGCCGGTACCGCCTAAGTACCTCTCGAAGAGGTCGGGCCTCTCCTTAACCCAGTATGTTTTCCTGCTTAGGTCCACGTACAGGACTCGGGTACATGCCTTATCTGCGAGCATGATCACCACCTCACCTCCTCAAGGGTTAGGACACCGTGAGGGCAGTAGTTGACGCAGTAACCACAGTGCACACATATTACGGGTTTGTTTAACTCCGTGTCCCACTGTATCGCGCCAAACGGGCAAGCCTCCCTACACATCCCGCACCCTATGCACTTACTTGGGTTGAGTGTGACGCCCCCACCTTTCCTCGGCGTTAACGCGCCTGTCGGGCATACCTTAGCACATGGCGGGTTAGGACATGCCCTACACACTATGACGGTGAAGCCTCTCTCGAAACCGCCGACACTCCTAACATGTATCGCTGCCTTAGCTAGACCGCCGTTAGGGAATCTCCTGGCACACGCGAACATGCATGACATGCAACCCACACACAGGTCGGGGTTAACGACTACTAGCCTCTTTGGCTTCACCTCTGCCTTCACCGTCTGGGCACTCAAGGTTATCACTTGTGTGTCTCTATACCCTAGCTCATAAAAGGCTTCCTCTCCTCATCCTCTGTAGAATTATTGCAGAGCAAAAAAATTAGTAATACCGCCCGAGGGTTAAGGTGAATATTTTACTGAATTGTTGTAATGCTTTCCCTGACAGTAGTATGAATTTTAAAGAAGCGTTACTCGTATCTCAGCGCCACTGCTGGCGGTATCTTGGCCGCCCTATATGCTGGAAAGACGCCGCCTACAATACCTACCACCATCGTTATTGCTAGGGTCATGAGTATGCCCTCAGCAGTTATCTGTGGAGGCGCCTTTATCACTATCCTACTAGTCCCGGAACTTATTACCAGCCCCTTAGATGCTAGTGCGTAAGCGCCAGCCATACCCAGTGTTATTCCTATAGATGCGCCAATGAGGGTCATGATTATTGCCTCACCTAAGATCATCGCCGTAATCTGCCCGTCCGTGAAGCCCAGCGCCTTCAACACACCTATCTCCCTAGTACGCTCTATTACGGAGGTTATCATCGTGGCTGCGGTACCAGCAACCGCTACCGCGAAGGCTGACAGGG
Organism: Desulfurococcales archaeon; assembly: GCA_015521295.1. Taxonomy (GTDB): domain Archaea; phylum Thermoproteota; class Thermoprotei_A; order Sulfolobales; family NBVN01; genus WAOL01. The sequence goes on along the minus strand of WAOL01000077.1, from coordinate 8,781 downwards.
ATGTTGAGAACGCTATGAAGTCCATGGCAGCAGATATTGATGACACTATCTTAGCTATCTGCTGAAACGCTATGACACTCACCTTCTCGCCATACGTATCCCTAATCTTCTTGACTATACTGGTCACGTAGTTGGGGTTTTTAGCAACGATGAATATTCCCGTCCACTGATTCATGTGGAGTAATCTCTTCCCTGCCTCGAAAGGTAGGAAAATCCCTTGGTCGGGCGACACAAACATCGCACCACCGTACTCCTTCAGGATACCCGCAACTCTAACAACTACTCTCGTTATGCTTGTTTCACCTCCGTGCTTCACTTGCGGTATTAGTAGGGTCACGGCGTCGCCCAGGTCATAGAGCTTTCTCCCAGTACCTTCCGAATACGCAACGAAGTGCCCTATTGCCGCCATAGTCACCTCATTTGGTGCTGGAAAATCACCCTTCTCAAGCTGCAGGTTACCTATGGCTTTAAGCAGTATGGATGTGTCTATGGCGTAAACCCATATGCGTTTCTGCCCCTCCACGGTCTGAATTATTGCTTGCGTCATGTAAAATGGCTTGGCGTCTGCGACTCCCCTAATTCCTTTAACGAAGTCTAGGTCTTTGTCGGTGAGGGTGTAACCTGAGGATGCCGTAACAACTATGGTGTTCTGTCCTAGAGCGAGTAACTGGCTCTCAACGTAGGATGCATACCCTCTCACAACGGAAGTCATCATCACGAGCGCCAACGGTCCTATAGCTATGCCAATTACGGTTAGAACGGCTCTGAACCTCTTCTCCGTCAACACCTTGTAGGAGTACCTCAGTATGTCAGTAACGGCTACCATCGCTCAGCACGCTCCTTACACAGGTACCTCCGTAGGAACTTCATGTTGCTTTAGGTACCGCCGGATGAGCAGGCCTACGATAGCTAGGAATATCACGACCGCTACGGCTGTTCCGATCTTGTAGATGTCGAACCCACCTATCACTCCTTGCGGTGGCGGGGTGGTAGTGGTTGTTGCGGGTACGTACTCCGTGATCGCTGCTGGCACCACTATCTCGCGGGGTTCATTGAATGGGTTTCTGTACCTTATGACTATGTACACTTTACTCACGTTACCGCTGTACGTTGCTGTGGCGGCGAAGGAAGTCTGTGATGACGGGTCTATGTCGCCAACGAAGGATTCTGGACTCTCGTAGCTGCCTATGCGTATTGCTACTACGACGCGCTGGGCTTGAGCGTTGCCTAGGTTAGTTATCGTGCCGGATACCTTCACGGTGTTGCCTTCCTTAACGACCTTAAGGTCCTCGAGCTCCAGCTTTATGAAGGGGGACACACTGACGGTGAAGGATGCGTTGTAAGTGTGTCTGGCGCCTATTACGTCCGTGTATATTAGGGTAGCCATGAAAGGCATGTTCCCGTAGGTTATTGGTACGGGTGACTGCGCTGAGGGCATTGGGTTGAAGAACACTGTTAAGTTCACGTGCTTAACTACGCCGGGACTCAACGTGCCTAGGTATAGTGGTGTTTCCTTTACTAGAAGGTATGACGTGGGTGAGTACACGGTGACGTACACATTGTATATTGGTGCTGACCCGTTATTCAGCACGTTTACGGTTAGGGTGGCTGACCTCGACACATTAAAATTAAGTATAGTGTTCGACCATACCTTAATGTAGAGTGCCGTGCCGAGCACGCGTATGGGTATCCTCACAACCTGCTTCCTCAAGTTACCCCACTGGTCGATGAACGTTAGGGTAGCGTTGGCCCAGTAAGTGCCTGGCTTAACGTTTAGGACGTTAAGCCCTATAACGAGGAACGCGAAATCACCTTTCCCTAGCTGTCCTGCTGGCTGCATTGATGAGAGGAGTGACTGAACTTGCTTCGGGTTGCTTAATGCCTGCATCAGTGAGGTCGGGCTGGAGGCGGCTAGTGACGCTAGCTGCGGTGACGTTGTCGCCACGACCTTGACTCTGGACTCGTTGTTAATCGTTGATGTGAAGCCCGGAGGTAGCTGGATATCCGCTACTAAGCCTTTAACGGTTGAGTAGTCAACGTTCCTTAACGCCACGTACATCACGTTACCGTACGTACCGGGCTGTGCTGGTGCTCCTGCCCAGCCGGTCGTGATTACTTCAATCCCGTGCTTCACTTGATTAATCCTTAGCGTTACTGCGAAGTTCTCTTGTTTAAATATTGATGCCCCACCTGTGGAGACTACGTACCGAAGTACTAACGTGGCGTTGTAGATTCCGGGGGTGACATCCTTACCTACGTCTAGGGTGAATGTGAGCGTGGTGTCCTGGTCGCTTGGCACTGGACCCGGTACGTACACCTTATTGAGCCCTCTATGTGGTGTTATCCCTGAGGGTAGGTTCGTTAAGTAAGCATCCAGTGACACGACATTGAATGGGTAGTGATTAGCTATCGTCACGTCGTAGGTCGCGCCTTCCGTGTCGGGGTAGACTGGCTGTGAGTTGCTCCAGTCAGCACTCACTAACTCTATACTACCTAGGTGTTGGGCGGCGTACATAGATATGTCTAAGTACGTGTGGAACGACTTTCTCCTCACTATGAATGCGCCGTAGTCACTGATGACGTACCTAACGTTTATTTCGAGGGCGAGTTTTCCGCGCATCACTTTCCCTAGGTCGGCGTAAGTGGTTAGGCGGCAAGCAACCCCAGCACCTAAGCTTGTGGAGCAGATGCCAGCATTATCGAGTAGCTTCACGGAGGTATTCGGCGTGGTTATCCTGACGAAGACGTCGGAGGCTGCATACCTTCCAAGGTTTGTTAGCTCTACGTGTATTGGTGCGAGGCGCTCGCCTCCGTAAGTAGTTGTCGGTGCTGTTGTGCCCCACCAAGCCTTACTAAGGGTTAGGTTGGGTTCGAACTCACTTGGCGACTTGATCGCTAGCGTTACGTTGAAGTCTTTGCTGGCGTAGAGGTACGTGCCTCCGGCACTCACTACGTAGGTGGTGTGGAGTACAGCGCTGTAGGTGCCTGGCTTGACGTTACTCCCTATGTTGAACGTTAAATCTATAGTGCACGTGCTCCCGGGCGTGATACCATTAAGGCATGTGCCCCCATACGACGTTAGGTTGAAGCCTTCTGGAACCGTTATATTTGGTATTATCGTTGTTATCGCGTTCTGACCTAAGTTAGCTAGCCTCAACTCAAGCGTTAACTCCCTAGCCGTTGGGAGGGCTTCCGCGTCGGCCCCCCTCCAAACCCAGCGCTGACCGACTAACCTGAGGATGTCCTCTGTTACTGGCTTGGCATATACGTTAAGCTCGACGTTGGATACGTACTCAGCCCCCCTGTACGTTGCCACGATGCTCAGTACTAGCCTGAGGCTAAGGGTTGAGGCGTTCTTTAATGACATGTTGATGTTGCTGAACCTTAGCGTGAACACTCCTCCGAATGATACTGGTGTGGAGTATGTTGTCGTTACGTAGTTCTTCCCATCCCTAGTCATTAGGCCCTTCGGGAGGTAGAGGGTGGCGACGACGTCCTGTATTGTTGATTGGTCTAGGTTCTGCAGTGTCACGTAAACCGTAACGCCTCGTGAGTTAGGGTATGTCGCACCTGAGGACCAGCCAGCATCAACAACACTTATGTAGGGTTTCGGTGGCGTTGAGACCTTCAGCCTAACCAGTAGTGCCGTGCCGTATCTGTACGTGACTCCGTCCTCCGTCGCGGCGTTTATGTCTAGGTCGAGCGGGGTGTTATACGTTCCTGGCTTGGCCTGCACCGGTATATCTATGTTGTTGAAGGTTAGTGTTGCCTCATCGCCTGAACCTATGGTTGGGAGGTTCACCTTGATCTCCAAGGGCTTGAGGGGTGATGGCAAGACCAGTGTGGCTGTACCGCCTCTGACGTCTGTGTCACCGTAGTTCCTTATCTTCACGTATAGCGTGGCTCCGGATGTCCCAGGGTACACGTTTGTTGAACCCCACCATTCGTCAACTACTCTCAGATCTACTGGTGGGTAGTTGTACACGGTTATGTTGGCGTCTATTATCGCGTACTTCCTTACAGGACCTGTGGGGGCGTCGAGCGTGTAAGATACATTAACAGTTATTGGGTAAGTTCCGGGACTTACTGAGTTGTTTATATCGACCTTCGTTTCGAGCCTGAAGGTCTCCCCGCTTACGTACGTTGTCTTGTACTTGCCGTTCAGGTCTGTCGCCTCGACGCAGTACCCGTAGTTCTGTGTTGGGGTTATGCCTTGGGGAAACGTGAAGCATCCTTGTACGTAGCTTATGTTATATGCCTCATCGTTCCTTATGTCAAGTACTATGGTTACTCCCTTGCTTCCGGGGTAAACCTTCTTCGTCCCTGCTGATGAGTAAACGCTTTCTTTTACTAGCGTGATGTTGCCTGCGGCATAAACTATACCAAAGATCAAGAAAACTAGCTGAGATATTATGAGTGATGTGAGTATCAACGTGCATGCCTTAGCGAGGGTCGCGCCACTACGCATGCTCCAGCACCTATGTGAAGAGTACCGGAGGGTGAATATGTTTTTCGGAAATATGTCTGAATACGACACCTTGCTTACCAACCTACCGGTTTCATCAGTCCTTAAGCGTATTAAGGATACACTTATCTGGGTCGGGCTCCTCCTCACCTATGATTCTACCATCGCGTAGGAGAAGAATCCTCTGGGCACAGTGACCGACCTCCGGGTCATGAGTAACGACTATTACGGTCTGACCTGCTGCGTTAACTTTCTTAAAGGTCTGCACCACCACCTTCGAAGCCTTCCTGTCTAAGGCTCCGGTGGGCTCGTCAGCTAATATTATTGCTGGCCTGTTAACTAATGCCCTAGCAATAGCTACTCTCTGCTGCTGACCGCCAGAGAGCTGCGTGGGTTTCTTCCTAAGCCAAGAAACATCCCCTCCAGCCATCCTCAGGGCTTCAATAATTATTTTCTTCCTCAGCCTCCTCGGCACGCCGCGCGGTATTAGCGGGAGCTCAATGTTCTCATATACGGTTAGTCTAGCTATTAAGTTGAATTGCTGAAACACGAACCCTATCTTCCTGTTCCTAACTATGGCTAGCTGCTTTCCTTTAAGCTTTGTTGCCGGTATCCCGTCAATTATGATCTCACCCGAGGTTGGTTTGTCGAGTAAGCCGATCATGTTGAGTAGCGTTGTTTTACCAGAACCTGAGGGCCCCATTATCGATACATACTCTCCCTTCCTAACAACCATGTTGACCCCGCGTAAACCCCACGTGATTATTTCCCCAACCTTATACGCCTTCTTCACATCCTTGAGGATCACTATCGCTTTTCCTTCCTCACTCACGTTCTCGCCTGAGTGTAGTTTCTTCTCAGAATTTAATTTGCTTTGGAGGAAGTGTAAGTGTTCACTAGTACTAAGGTAAGAAACTGTTGTTAAGTTATTCTTTTAAACACTTTACCGCAATAATAATAGAGGGAACCACTGAGTGACACCCCAACACGAGGGGTAATATGGTGTTCAGCATTGATTGAAGCCCTAATAACCACTAATGCGACCGTGCCTACATCGTCAGGTAATACCTCATTATCTTACATAGTATTAGATGGAGTATGGATAGGTAGCTTGGGAAACGGACTCTCTGGGGAGACCGTGTTCATCTACGCGGTCACGTTCATAGTGCTCGTTGCGCTGGTCATAGCGCTCGCTGCCTTAATAAAATGTGAAATTGGGAGGGAAGGCGGCGAGGGTGAGGGAGGGAAGGACACCCCTCCCCCTCCCTCACCCCCTTCTTGAGACCGCTTCAAGCACCGTTATTACGGACGTGTTCATATTAGATCTTAGGTGTCTCTTAAGTGAGCGGTACTGGTAAGTTAATCCTTGTTTCCAATCGCCTGCCTGTCACGGTCGTGAGGAAAGGTAACAGGCTTAGGCTTCAGCAGAGTACGGGAGGCTTAGCCACGGCCCTCGCGAGCCTTCACAAGGTGTTCGGCGGCGCTTGGGTCGGGTGGCCCGGGATAACCAGCGATAGAGTTGAGGGTAATAACTGGAGAACGATTGAGGAGGAGTTAAGGCGTGAGGGCTTGATCCCTGTGCTTATCAGTGAGTCCCTGCTTGATGGGTATTACAATGGCTTCGCCAATAGAACCTTATGGCCCCTCTTCCATTACTTCCCTCAGTACGCAGTGTTTGATGAGTCCTTCTGGAGGGCATACGTTAGGGTTAACGAGCTGTTTAAGGAGGCGGTGCTCTCCGTGGCTAAGCCCACTGATATAATATGGGTTCACGATTACCACTTAATGCTCCTCCCTAAGATGATTCGTGATGAAGTGCCTGACGCTACGATAGGTTTCTTCCTTCACATACCGTTCCCGTCGTTCGAGCTTTTCAGAACTCTCCCGTGGAGGAGGGAGCTGCTGGAGGGTGTGCTCGGCGCTGACCTCATAGGCTTCCATAGTTATGACTACATGAGGCACTTCATGAGTAGCGTTAAGCGGGGCTTAAGCATTAACGTTGTCCTGAACACGATAAACTATGATGGTAGGCTCATCAGGGTTGACGCCTTCCCGCTGGGCATAGATTATGAGAGGTTCAGGAAGGCTGTTCAGGATCCTAGGGTTAGGAGGAGGGCTGCGAGGATTAGAAAGAGATTGGGTAGGGCTAAGGTGATATTCTCTATTGACAGGCTGGACTACACTAAGGGAATAACGCAGAGGCTTGAGGCTTACGACTACTTCCTTGAGAAGCACCCTGAGTTTAGGGGTAAGGTAGTGTATGTGCTGGCTGTATCGCCCTCGAGGACGAGGGTCAAGCACTACACGGAGCTTAAGCGCAGGATAGACGAGCTTGTCGGCATGATTAATGGGAAGTACGGGGAGGTAGGGTGGAACCCTATCTACTACTTGTACAGGTACATTAGCTTCGAGGAACTCCTAGCATACTACTTAGCGGCTGACGTGGCGTTCATACTTCCCTTGAGGGACGGCATGAACTTAGTTGCTAAGGAGTTCGTGGCTAGCAAAACTGACGGTAGGGGAGCCCTCATCCTAAGTGAGACCGCTGGAGCTGCTGCTGAGCTCGTTGAGGCCCTGATAGTTAACCCGAACAGTAAGGAAGAGGTTGCTGAGGCGCTCAGGAAGGCGGTAACGATGCACCCCAAGGAGCAGGAGAGGAGATTGAGGAGCATGCAAGAAAGAGTGCGTAGGTACAACCTCATGAGGTGGGCTAACGACTTCCTAGAGGGCCTGGCTGAGGCTAAGAAGGAGCAGATAAGGCTCAGAATGAACATACTTAAACCCAAGAACCTTGAGGAGATAGTTGAGCGCTACCTGAGCGCTGGAAAGCGCCTCTTCCTCCTCGACTACGACGGCACGTTAGTACCCTTTGCCTCCAGGCCGGAGGAGGCCGTACCGGATGAGAGGGTTATCGAGTTACTTTCTAGGTTAGCAAGCACGGAGGGTAATGAGGTAGTGATCGTGAGTGGTAGGGATAAGAACACTCTGGATGAGTGGTTCGGTAACCTACCCGTGGGTTTAGTGGCTGAGCACGGTGCCCTAGTGAAGCGTAAGGAAGGGGACTGGGAGGTGACCGTCCCTCAGGACCTGTCGTGGAAGGACGCAGTTAGGCAGGTTCTGGAGTACTACGTTGACAGGACCCCCGGCTCCTTCATTGAGGAGAAGGAGTTCTCGATCGTTTGGCATTACAGGAACGTTGACCCCGAACTAGCTGAGCTTAGGGCGAATGAGCTTAAGGACACGCTCTCAGGAATAATTCAGGGATCTAAGCTCGCCGTACTCCAGGGAAGTAAGGTCATTGAGGTCAGGCATGCCGACGTCAATAAAGGCGTTGCCGTGAGGAGGTGGCTTGGCGAGGGTGGCTGGGACTTCATACTCGCTGCCGGGGATGACTGGACGGATGAGGACATGTTTAAGGTCCTGCCAAGCAACGCGTACTCAATTAAGGTAGGCATAGAGGCGACGGAAGCCCGATTCAACGTCCCCTCCTACGAGGACATTAGGAAGGTGCTCAACACATTAATTAATGCTGGACACCGCGAGGGTGAGGCTAAATGGCTAGGACATTAACGGTGTTAGCCCACGGTGACTCCGATGGAGTTACGTCCGCCGCGCTAGTAGTTGCTGCGTTAGGCAGGAGGTACAGTACCGTTAACGTGAGGTTCACGCACCCTGTTGGCCTCTTAAGCGACTTCAGGGAATTTGCGAGAGGCGACGTCGTAATAGTTGACGTCGCGTTAAGCGAGGCCCATGCTGCCGCCGTAGCTCGGGAATTCTCGAGATACCCCTTCAACATAACCTACATAGATCATCACCCACCGCCAGTGGGCTTAAGCCTAGAGGAACTCAATGTAGAGCTAGTGAGGCCTAAGGGCGGCGAGGACGTCTCGTCCTCCGAGCTAACGTACAGGAAGTATGGTGGGCTCCTCCACCCTGATTACGATAGGGTAGCGCTTTATGGTGCCATAGGGGATTACGCTGATCAGTCACCGTGGGTTAAGGAGGTGCTGGAGAGATGGGATAAAAGGCAAGTGTACTTTGAGGCAGGAATACTCGTTCAAGGCCTTGAAGGCTCTAGGGGAATGCATGACTTCAAGAGGCACATTGTGGAGCATCTCTCGAAGAATCGTCGTCCATCCCAGCTTAGTGAGTTGCTCGTGAGGGCACTCATACAGGCAGTTAATAATGAGGAGCTACACGCGTGGGTCGAGAAGAACGTTAAGGTGGTGGGTAGGGTGGCCTACGTAATTAACCCGCCCGGAAGCATCAGTATAGCCGCAACCTACGCGAAGGGCGTTACTAGGTCGCCCGTAGGG
>WAOL01000076.1 GCA_015521295.1 Desulfurococcales archaeon | reverse complement strand
GCTTAAGCTCGAGAGCGGTTACCTACATTACAAGCTCATGCTTAGGGATGCCTTAGAGCAGCTCCGCACCCTAACGATGAACCTTAGCTCAGCTCTTTCACAGCTCAACACGTGCTTAACTAGGCTAAAGGATGCGGATCCTAACGCGAACGTTGATCTCGAGGATGCTGAGAAGTATAAGCGAGTGCTTGAGGATTACAGCAAGAAGTTCATTTTCACGGCAAAAGAGGAGATAGAGTCTGGCCAGTGCGGGGGTATTAGTGATGAAGAGATAATTAGGGATATTGAGAATTTACTCCGTCTGTATAAGGAGAAGCTAGGTATTGGTGGGAGGGAGACCAAGAACCATGAGGTTCCTTAAAAGGACACGTAGGAAGGCAGGAGCGAAGGACCTAATTTATGCTAGGTTGGAGGAGGCGATGGAGCGCCCTGAGTGCCCCATATGCTTTCTGCTGTCCAAGGCTGAGAGAGGGTTAATTGAGGAAATCCTGTACGAACACGTGCAGGATCCAGTTGTGAGGAAGCAACTCAGAAGTAGCTTAGGTCTATGTCCCTACCACGCGTGGTTGCTTCACGACATAACGCTATCAAGACCGGAAATGGATGGTTTAGGAGTTACGATCATCTATGAGGACATGCTCTCAACGTACTTGGAAGCACTACTTAGCGGAGAGGAACAGGAGGCTGAGGCGGGTAACGGTCCGTGCATAGTTTGTGAGCACGTAAGGGAATTCGAGGTCGGGTACGTTGAGGCATTCGCAGGGAGGGTCGTCGAGACAGGACTCCTAACCACTTACGATAAGTCACCAGCTATACTCTGTGTCAGACATTACAGGGCGGTTAGGGATGCATTGAAGAGAATTGGGAGTGGGGCTACTGAAGCTATGGAGAGGCTGAAGGCAGTTCAGGCGAGGAAAATAGAGTCCCTGATTAAGCTAATGAAGGAATACATAAGGAAGCAGGACTACCGTGTGAAGGAGGGAGTAACAGCTGACGAGGCTAGGGCATGGCGTGTCGCCCTACAGGTGCTTAAGGGTGGTAGGAACTCACCCTCGATACTCTCATACAAGATCCCAAGGTCCAAGAAGGGGATTCTCGCAAGGTTCTCGAGGAAGGTATTGTAGTGAGGCATGCTGCCACTACGTGCTTAGCTCCGCCTTAAGCTCCCTAAGGAACTCAACCACAAACTTAACCCTGCGTCTCGCCTCCTCCTTCCCTTCAGGGGTCCACATGAGGGAAGGGAGCTTCAGTATCTTCGATTCGAAGTGGGCTATGGAGTCCTTAATGCCCCTACCTATGGTGGCGGAGTACATGAATACCCTCACAACGCCTATGGCGCCCAGCGCGTCAAGCTTATCCGCGTCGCTAAGGATTTTCGCTTCAAGGGACTTAGGTTCCCTGCCTACGGAGAAGGAGTGCGCCTCGATGGCGTGAATTACTGCTTTAACCTTCTCTTTAGGGAGGCCTAGGGCTTTCAGAATCACTTCAGCCACACGTGCTGAGGCGAGGGCGTGGTCGAAACCCTCCCTAGCGTTATTTCCTCTGCCATTCCTAGCAATATCATGTAGGAGGGCGGAAAGCTCGATAACCTCCTTATCCGCCTCAGGGTAGTTACTGGCTATCTTTAACGCAAGGTGCCTAACCCGCTTAACGTGTGGGTACCCATGGACGGGGTCGGAACTCATAACCCCCTTCACAATTTCCTCCACGACGTCAACAGCGCCCAATAAAACCCCGAAGAACGGCTCTAGGTGAGGACACCTTATAAAGCGTTACCCACAACCCGGCATGCGGGTTGCAGTAATACAGCATTAGCACCCTGAACCCGGTCTTATAAGGAGTAGGGGCACTAGCTTGGAGACGGTGGTAATTAGTGTCCGAGGACATGACCCTAGAGTGGGTTGAGCCTCAATCAAAGCCATTGGTTAAGGGCTCAGACCTACGTGAGGAGGCACTGGAGGTTGAGCCCACCTTCAATACTGTACTAATAGTTAACGCTAAGACCGGGGGACTCACGGACATAGGCGTCAACTCACCAACGCGCCTCCCGAACCCTGAGGCATTTGCCAAAGCACTCGCTATAATGTCATGCGTAGCTCAGGGCGCGGTTAAGGAGCTAGGCGGTGGTGAAGTGAAGGAACTAGACATAGTCACGGACGACGCGTTAATAGTGGTCCTACGTGATGGCAGATACCTCAGGGTGGGGATCTCCTCAACGTAAGTAATTTTCACACAACACGAAACTCCACGCTATGACATCACTAGCAACATAAGCACGTAAGAAGCACGAACGTAGCTTTCTGCCTGAAGACTTTTTAGATTGTGTCAAGAGTTGAAACGATGGGTTCAAGATTGGGTGTAGCACAGGCATTAATCGAAGACCCCGAGACCGACCCACCAGAACGTCATCCCAGATTCCGCATTGTTGTTATCCCGGAGCGCTGTAAGGAATGCGGGCTATGCATACACGTATGCCCTAAGAACGTCCTTGAGAAGGGCACTAAAGCAAATACTCGTGGATACAGGTACCCAGTACCTGCCAGGCCTGAGGACTGCGTTGGCTGCAGGTTATGCGAGTTCAACTGCCCTGACTTCGCAATATACGTCGTGCCCGCGAGGTGAGTTGGTTTGGGCCGCTGCGAGTACATACCCGCGAACATTGCCATCGCGGAGGGCGCGATGGCGGCGGGCCTGAATTTCTTCGCAGGATACCCGATAACGCCGGCCTCAGACCTCTTCGAATACTTAGCGGAGAAGCTCCCGGGGCGTGGCGGGGTTGTCGTTCAGTTCGAGGATGAGATAGGCTCAATAAACGCGGTTGTTGGTGCTGCGTGGGCCGGAGCAAAAGCAATGACCGCGACCTCGGGGCCGGGCTTCTCCCTCATGGTTGAGGGTTTAGGGCTAGCGATAATGACTGAGACACCCCTAGTCCTTGTAGACGTCATGCGTGCCGGCCCTTCCACAGGCGTGCCGACAAAAACAACTCAATCCGACGTTTATCAGGTGAGGTTCGCAGCCCACGGGGAGTACTCGATACCGGTACTCGTTCCTTGGTCCGCGCAGGAGGCCTTCGACTTAGCGGTGAAGGCCTTCAACATAGCTGAAGCCCTACGCACTCCAGTAATACTCCTCACCGATGCCGCCCTAGCCCATACGTGGGAACGCGTTGAGATTAAGGATCACGGTGAGATCAATATCGTTGAGAGGAGACCACCGTGCAACCCTCCAGAAAAGTTCAAGCTATACGAACCGTGCGAAAACCTGGTCCCCAGGATGGCTTACTTCGGTGAAGGCTACGGAATACTGGTTGAGTCCCTAGCACACGACGAGGAAGGATACTACTCGCCAAACACGGAAGCCTACGAACGCTTAGTGAGGAGGTTAGTTGCTAAGATAGAGAGGAATTCCCACCTCATAGTCGATAATGAGGAGTACTTAACGCGGGGAGCGGAGTACGTGATCTACGCTTACGGCTCTACAGCACGCTCAGCGTATGCTGTCGTCAAGGAGTTAAGGAGAGAGGGATTGAGGGTAGGTTTATTCAGGCCTAAGGCACTATGGCCATTCGACGCAAAAAGCCTCAAGAAAGCAACGGAATCCGCAAGGAAGGTCTTCGTAGTTGAAAACAACCTAGGCAAGATGGTCAGGGAGGTTGAGAGGGTTTTGAAGAACAAGGAGGTCATCCCAGTAAACGTCATAGACCTGGAGGTCCCGCCCCCAGACAAGATAAGTGAGGAGATCAGGAGGTGGTTATGAAGTGAATGCACACCCGCTTGATAAGTACCTCGTCACCAAGCGCCTCCCGCACATATGGTGCCCGGGTTGTGGCATAGGCGTTGCCTTAGCTGCAATACTCCGCGCCATCGACAGAAGGATTCATGAAGGAGCCCTAAAGCCCGAAAACTTAGTGATGGTTACTGGGATAGGATGCACCGCTAGGGCAGCCATATACGTGTCCTTCGACTCAGCCCACACAATACACGGGAGAGCAATACCATTCGCGTCGGGAGCTAAGCTAGCCAACCCCAAGCTAGAGGTAATTGTGTTGGGAGGGGACGGCGACATAGCTGGGATAGGCGGCAATCACCTCCTACACGCGGCAAGGCGCAATATGGACCTCACGGTATTCATGATTACGAACATGGTTTACGCGATGACCGGAGGGCAGGTAGCCCCAACCACACCCACGGGAATGTACACCACCACAACGCCCAAGGGTAACCCAGAAACCCCAGTCAACGTAATTAAGCTCGTAGCGTACCAAGGCGCAAACTATGTGGCGCGAGCCTCAACAACTCACCCAGCCCTCATAGAACGCTATACGTACAGGGCCTTAGGGATGGAGGGCTTCAGATTCATAGAGATAATATCGCCTTGCCCAGAAATATTCGGGAGACACATAGGGTTCAGAGACCCGGTGGAACTCTACGAGGAAATAAAGAAGAAGTCCAAGTATAAACCGAAGCCATCCCTCGAGGAATCAGACCTTGATTGGGAGAGGGGCTGGGTGCTAGGGGAATTCATTGAGAGAAACGAGCCCGGGTACCTAAAGAGGATCGGGAGGGTGTGAGGTATGAGGCACGAAGTACTCATAGCTGGGAGGGGAGGGCAAGGAATCCTCCTCCTAGGGCACGTACTCGGCTTAGCGGCTGCGAAGTACGCTAACCTCTACGTAACAGGGACGGAATCATACGGGGCCGAAACAAGGGGAGGTGACTCACGCGCCGACATAATTCTCTGTGACGAAGCTGAGGAACTGGACTACGTGAAGGTCAGACACGCCGACATAGCGCTATTCATGTATGCTGAGCAACTAAAACGCTACTCGCACCTAGTCAGTGACCGAGCAACGGTGTTTATTGACTCATCATTCATCGCTGAGGAGGACGTTGAGGAGGTTAAGGGTAATCGACAGTGGCGTGTTAACTACAAGCCCTACACTAACATTGCTAGGAAGGAGCTAGGAACGCATAGGGTTGCAAACATGGTTGCATTAGGTCACTTAATCGGAGTAACTAAGGTCGTGTCGTCTGAGGCTATTGAGAGCGCTATTAGAGAGCTCGTTAGACCTAAGTGGATTGAGCTTGATATAAAGGCATTTAGACTAGGTTTAAGCTTAAGTTAGTTCCCCTCAAAATACTTTCCCTGAACCGCTTGACGTTTAGAGTAACAACTCTTATTATTTCCCGGACGGAAAAACTCCTTGAGAGAGGAGAAAACGGAAGCCGGAAGTGCTATTCAGCGAGCGCAGAGCGACGGTTTCCACTAATCCGGAGGTGACGCGCAGGAATGATATGGAGGAAGAACGGAGCACCAAAATGCCCTAGATGCGGGGGGAAGATGACAGCCTTCACAGAGGCTGAAAATGTTGACGGCGTCAAGAGGGTGCGGTACGTGCTGAGATGCAAGTCCTGCGGTTACAGAAATGTGCTGCAGGACATCACACTGAGGAAATCCCCCCAAGGGGTGTCCGTCTCCATAATGCGACACCGTTTTTAATGAACGCCGCGCGGGAATTCCGTAACGCGCGGTGGTGTGACCTCACCAATCAATCCCTCCCTGTCATGAAAGGCCGTTGAACGGCCTTAAGCTTGTACACCCCTCTTTTCTTCCTCAATTATTGCGTCGATAATGTCAGCTAGTGCGAATACATGAGGCAGCGGCATGATGAGAAATATCCCGCCGAATTTCATCGAGGATAATTCCCTAAGCACGGCTATTCCGCCTCTCCACCAATAAATATATTCCCTAAGGAACTCTTGGAGGAAGCTCTCATAGGCTGTTAGGTTGGAAAGGTACGCGTATGATGCAAAGAACGCTGATAGTGCGATGTCCCAAGCCTTATAAGTTAAACCATTGGTTCTGACGGACTGCTCAGCGTCTATCACGTAGACATGTATTGAGTCTTCATCAACGAGGAAATTCGTCGGCTTAACGTCGCCTAACGCCCAACCCTCACCGTGGATTAGGGCTAACGCCCTCCCAAGGGCTTCGGAGTCCCGTAAGTAGTTAATCACGTTGCCTTCAATGTACTCTCTGAGAATTTCTAATTTCTCCTCATCAGTATGGACGAGTTTTGGGGTCCGCACGAAACCCTGCCAATCATAAGTCATGAAGTTGAGTTCCCGCTTAAACCTCTCCTTAGGGGATAACGTGAATGGGTAACTGACGCGGAACAGTATCGTTGGCGGGATCCACTTTATGATTCCAACTTCCTTAAGGTACCTCTTCCTCACGTACTTTCTTCCATCTATGATTACTATCTCTGACTGCGAAATTAGGCGGTCAATGAGGGGTGTTAAGCCCATTAAGTCCCCGAGGCCCCTCACGAGGTGGGCTAAGCGGTCTAACGGGCTTTCCATAGCTTCCCCTCAACCTAACTCCTTACTGGCAGGCGGAGTAATTAATGAAACGGTTTTCATTACGGCAAGTAGATTTATTACCTTCTCCGGAAACCCATTTAAATAAGGGTGATACCCCTTTGAACGCCCGAATAGTTCCCGCGGCACTTCTAGCCCTCGTAGTCGCGTTAGGAGTTATTGCAGCCTTCGTGACTAGCCCGGCACCAGTGAAGGCGCAAACGAAGAAGGACTCAATATGTATCGTGTATGACATTGGTGGCAGAGGAGACCTAGGCTTCAACGACATGGCATACCTAGGTGCTCAAATGGTGCACGAGAAGTTAGGCTTGAAGATAGTTGCCCTCTCGTCAATGAGTCAAGACGACTACCTGCCGAACCTGAGGACTTTGGCTAAGCAGGGTAACTGTGTGATAATCATTGGTGTAGGCTTCCTCATGACTGACGCTATCAAGGAGGTTGCTAAGGAGTACCCGAACCAGCTATTTGCTGGCGTTGACGAGTACATACCCGACATGAAGAACGTAATAGGTATCGTGTTCAGGGAGAACGAGGGCTCAGCCTTAGCTGGTGCCCTCGCCGCCCTAATAGCGATCCACTACGGAGCCAGCAAAGTCGGCCTAGTGCTCGGCATGGAGATACCTGTGCTATACAAGTTCGAGGCCGGTTACAGGTACGGCGTGTGGTGGGCAGCCCACTGGTACAAGTGGAAGTTCGGTCAGCAGAAGAACATTGAGGTGCTTTACCAGTACACAGGCACCTTCAAGGATCCTGCTAAGGGTAAGGAGGCTTCGCTGGCTCAGCTACAGCAGGGAGCCATAGTGATATATAACGTTGCTGGCGCAACTGGTTTAGGTATATTTGACGCTGTCCAGCAGTGGGGTACGCAGCACGGAAAGACGCATGGGCCACCCTTCGCCATAGGTGTTGACTCTGATCAGGACTGGATTAAGCCTGGATGGATAATAGCGTCGATGATGAAGCGTGTCGATATGGGTGTCTATTACGCCACTAAGAAAGCGCTTGAGTACGAGGAAGGTAAGATAAGTTCCTACGGAGGTATAATGTCCCTCGGAATCAAGGAGAAAGGCACTGTCCTGTCAAGCATTGACGACCTATACACCTTCATGAAGATGGGTGTCGAGGAAGGGGTGATCAAGCCAAGCCAAGAGCAGGAGATAGTGCAGAAGGTTAAAGCTATCCGTGAGGCATTGCCTTCATGGATATGGCAGGCCGTGGATGAGTTAAAGCAGGAGATCCTATCCGGTAAGGTGCAGGTGCCAGCACCGATGAAGAAGGAGGAGATAGAGAAAATCAGGGCTGAGTATTCTGTGGCATCACCAAACGCTAAGGGATGGTCACTGCCATGGACACCGCCAAGCGCTGTAACAACATCATCTACGACAACCACATCGAGCCCTACCGCCCCTGCGCGCACCTCTACCGTCACCGTAACCCAGACAGTAACGAAGTCAACGGTCTCAACAGTCACAACCACCGTGACTCAGCAAGTAACGACTACGAACTGGGGCATTGCTGGCGGCTTGCTAATCATAGGCTTAATAATAGGCATAATAATAGGCTGGGCAGCTAAGAGGAAGTAATAAGCGCCCCTAAACACCCATTATTTTTAAAACATTTTTATTAGGAAATCTTTAAACTATTTTAACTGGTTCCTCTCAAAAGCATCAGTCAAGCTTATATCTCGGACCTTAAACACGTAATATAAGGTTGACGATCTTGAGCGCGCCACTAGTACGCGCGGAGGACATCGTTAAGGTTTACCCTGACGGAACTGTCGCTCTGAGGGGAGTGACGTTAGAGGTTAGGGCCGGTGAGGTGTTGGGTTTACTTGGTGAGAACGGTGCTGGTAAGACAACACTCATGAAAATTGTTTCGGGACTTCTGCAACCAACTAAAGGTAAGCTCTACGTTAAGGGTAAGGAAGTACGCTTCACAATGCCAGCGCAGGCATTGAAGATGGGTATAGGGATGGTGCACCAGCACATACCATTAGTCCACAACTTCACGGGGCTTGAGAACATCCTGTTAGGCCTTAAGGGGATTAGAAGGGAAGAAGCGCTGAGGAAGCTTGAGGACCTAATGAAGCAAACAGGGCTTAAAGTCAGGCTAGACGTGCCTGTAGAGGATCTCTCCCTAGGTGAGAGACAAAGGATAGAGATACTGAAAATGCTCTTCCGAGGAGTTACGTTACTCATCCTCGACGAGCCCACAACTAACTTAACGCCTGTAGAGACTAAAGACCTATTCCGCCTGCTCAGGCAGCTCGCCTCCGAAGGTAAGGCGATAGTCTTCATATCGCATAAGATAAAGGAGGTAATGACGGTAACTGACCGCGTAGTAGTGCTAAGGAAAGGCAAAGTCGTTGGTGAGTTAAAGACTAAGGAAACCAACCCGAAGGAGCTTGCCTCCCTCATGGTTGGGAGGGAAGTCGTCTTCACATACCCGCCGAAAAAGCCTGTAGAAAGGGTTGAGGACTTACTAGTCGTTAAGGACTTATGGGTTACCGACGACCTCGGTAGGCAGGCTGTTAAGGGAGTTTCATTCACGCTTCGCTCAGGCGAAATCTTAGGTATTGCAGGAGTTGAAGGTAACGGGCAGAGAGAGTTGGTGGAGGCATTAACAGGCCTTAGGCGAGTAGATAGGGGTAAAATCATCTTTAAGGGTGAGGACGTGACCAACGCCGACCCAGCTAAGCTATCCTTCAAGGGCTTAGTCCATATACCTGAGGACAGGCAGAACTACGGCCTAGTAATGACGATGACTGTCTTAGAGAACGTGCTCCTAGGGCTTCATAGGTACCCGCAATTCCTTAAGGCGGGAGGAGTCATTGACTGGGGTAAGGTAGCCGAACACGCTAAGGAACTAATAAGGAAGTTCGAGATAGTTGTCAGGTCCCTTAAGTCACCGGCTAGGTCGCTTAGCGGAGGGAATCAGCAGAAGCTAATAGTTGCTAGAGAGTTAAGTAAGAAGCCCTCAGTAATCATCGCAGCTAACCCCACAAGAGGTCTTGATGTAGCATCAACGCAGTTCGTCAGGAATCTACTAATAGAATTAAGGAATAAGGGAATAGGCGTACTCCTCGTTTCCTCAGACCTCGACGAAGTTCTCGACCTCTCAGATCGTGTCGCGGTGATGTATGAGGGCAGGTTCATGGCCCTCAAACCCACGGAGCAATACACGATGCAGGAAATAGGTATGCTTATGGGAGGTGTTGAGGTGTGAGCGCTGTGATCGAAGCATTAAAGGAAAAGGCAGAACCCATAATTAACTCCCTCATAGCCCTCATAATAGGTTTCATAGGCGGTATGCTCGCTATTTACGTGTCAGGGCACGATGTCGGGCAGGCAATGTACCAGCTGTATATACACTCCATAGGCAACCCATTCGAGAACATCTACCCACTCACCGTCACCTTAACCTACGCTGGCCCGCTAATGCTCAGTGGTTTGGCCTTCGCCCTCTGTGTCAGGGCAGGGCTCTTCAACATTGGTGTCGAGGGTCAAATATACATGGCCGCACTCGGCGCAGTCATCGCAACTTCGATTGTTGGCATTCCAGCACCTCTTCACACTTTATTAATCATAGCATCAGCGATAGCGTTTGCCGTCGCTTGGTCAGCCATACCCGCAGCCCTTAAGGTCTTCCGCGACGCCAACGAAGTTGTCGTGACGATCATGCTTAACTACGTAGCGTTCGGCTTCGTGGACTACATAATCTTCAGGTACTTCCCTAACCCCAACGACGCCACCAAATCCATAGTCATACCCCCATATGCTAGGATACCACTACTGGTACCGCAGACGAGCCTATCATGGAATATAGTGATAAGTGTTGTCGTCCTCCTAGTGATTTACTTCCTGCTATGGTACACAAGGCCGGGTTACGAGTTAAGGGTAGCTGGAACTAACCCAAAGGCAGCTAGGTATGCTGGCATAAGCCCGAAGAAGGCTATGGCAACATCATTCATACTCGCAGGGCTTCTTGCCGGTATTGCTGGTTTGGAGAAGGTTGCGGGGCTACCGCCCTCATACTCGGTGATGTCCAGCCTAAGCAACCTGCAAGGCTTAGGCTTCGACGGAATAGCCGTCGCCCTAATAGGTGGTAACCACCCACTCGGCATAGTCTTTGCCGCAGTACTAGTGGGCGCACTTCATGCCGGGGCTAGAGGGCTTAACCTCGTGGGTATACCTAAGGAGATAGTATGGGTTTTCCAGGGCATAATAGTCATATGCTTAGCGGTACCCAACATATACACCCTCATCAAACGCAGGATAGCTTACTTAAGAGGTAAGGAGGTGATTAAGGAATGACTCAGCCGTGGGGAGCTGCGCTAGACATAATCTTCATGACCCTAAGGTCAATGGTTCCAATACTTCTAGCCTCAGTAGGCGAGATAGTTACAGAGAGGTCTGGCGTGGTTAATATTGGTCTGGAAGGCATACTGCTCTTAGGCGCCTTCTTCGCAGTAATAGCGGACACCGCAACGGGCTCGCCGTGGGTAGGTGTGCTGGCAGGGGCAGCAATAGGTTTAGCTATTGGATTAATGCATGGCATCATATCAACGAAGCTTAAGGGTAATCAAATAGTGGACACTATAGGAGTGAACACCTTCGCCCTCGGCGTGGTGGGCTTCGGTATCTTCGCAGTATGGCATGTGTGGGGCGCTAGGACAATACCCAGTAGCTTAACGATACAGCCCATATACATAGCTGGTAGGGCTCTCTCACCCATGGTGCTGATAGCTCTGGGCATAGCGATCTTCACGTACTGGTGGCTCTTCAAAACACCCTTCGGCGCTGCAGTAAGGGCATGCGGTGAGGACCCAGACGCCGCGGACGTTGTGGGAATAAACGTTGACCTCGTCAGGATACTGGCAACGATATATGGCGCGACCCTAGCGGGGATAGGTGGGGCTTACCTCAGCGTTGACTGGTTCGCAGGAGTCACTAAGGAGATCTCGGCCGGCAGGGGCTGGCTAGCACTAGCTAACGTAGCCTTCAGCAACTGGAACCCACTACTAGCGATAGGTGGTTCAGCACTATTCGCGTTCTTCGATGCCCTAGTGATGTGGATAGGGCCTATGCCACAGGTCAACAGCATAATACCGCAGGAGATACTGAGAACCGTGCCCTACATAGTAACCATAATAGTGATCTCAGGCGTGATTAAGAGGGTAAGGCCGCCAAAGGCGCTAGGTATCCCCTACAGCAGGGAGTAAGGTGAAGTGTTTTAACTCACAGCCTCACAATTGGGAAAGAATTATCTAGTTCTCACCCGCCACCTTGAATCTCTAGTACATCAATACTCTCAGCATATACTTTATCTCCTTGCCCTAAGGATACATCTAAGCCGCCCAGCATCTTAACGCTGAATCCATTGATTAGCAACACAACCCTAACCCTAGGCCTAACAATATCTTCAGGCTCCCTAAGCCCGAGTTCGCTTGCCTTGGGTCCGAGGGCCTTGATCAAAGCGTTAACCACGTCCCTAACCTTAATTACGTCCCCCTCAACTTCAATGTAGTCATGACCAATTAAGTCACGTACCCTTCCGTGAAGCCTTACCTTAACCTTCAAGGGTCACCAGGGATTAGTACCCTATGACCCCTTAATAAAACTTAATAATTATGTTATTGATGCACGGATATTAACGATAAAGCAGGCATTACTAACATAGAGGCACTGGCAATGCCTGCATGGCCAGAAGACTCCACACACGTAATACCCTACATAACGGTCATAGCCTTTAAGGGAGTGGAGAACGAGGTATTAACCCACGTGACCGTGAACTTAACTAAGGCCTTTTCGGCTAGGCTAAGCGTAATCAAGACCCCTAGAGATGCCCTCCGCGACTGCCTCAACGTAACGCGTGGGCAGCTAAATGCCTCCAGAGTGCTGAGGTTAGTGGCTGGACTACGCGACCTATCGGGCAGTGGTGGCGTAGCACTAGGGTTAGTGCCTGACGATGCTTACGTTGAGGGCTTAAACTTCGTCTTCGGACTGGCGTCTCAGTATCAAGCCGCTGCAGTGGTGTTCTTAGAGCGCCTTAAGGATAAGTACGGGTTACCTAAAGGCATGAGTGGGTACGTTGATAAGGACACGTACTTAGGGAGGGTACTTAAGGAAGTAATGCATGAACTAGGACACGTATTCGGTCTGGATCACTGCATGAACAGGAGATGCGTGATGGCGTTCAGCAATAGCATAATGGACACGGACAGGAAAGAATGGAGGTACTGTCAGGCTTGCGCCGAGCGCTTAAGGATCTCAGGGGTAAGGATCAGTGAGGACTATGTTCTTGAATCATGAGGTGTAGGGGGAATTAAAAAATAGTTCATTAAGGTACCGGTGGAGGCATCACAGAATCTTATCGAGTATCTCCTCGAGATCCTTCTCGAGCTTGGGCCTCGGCTGCCACACTACGTGGACTGCCTGCACACCCTGCTTCCTCAGCTCCTTGTAGAAGTACTCTAGGCCAACGTTAACTATCTTTACCTCTGACTTGAATAACTCAAGTATCTTCCCCACGTTATTCATCACGATCACCTCCTACCAACCAGGAATTTCTCATAGAACGATTTAACTAAGGCCTCATCGGTCCTCCCAGTCACTATTATGGCCGCGGTAAGTGCCATTAACGCGTTCGTCGGTAGTACTATGACTCCAGCCTCCCTAAGCTTCCTCTCCTGCTCGGCCGCGTTCTGCGGGTCCTCATCGGTCCCTAGGACGTGTGCGAGCACCACTAAGTGCCTTCCGCCCTCCTTAGCTATCTCCTTAGCTTTCCTTATTGCGTCTATGTGGGCTCCAGCCGGGTCGGGGTGTGAGCCGTACCCTATCACCATGTCCAGCATCAGGACAGCTACTTCAGGATCCTTAGCTTCCTCCACGATCCTTTGAACCCTTATGGTCGGGTCTATCATCGGGTGTGCCCTACCCGCAGTGAATTCCTCCTCACCGAGGTCGACGACGGAGTTCTCCCTACTCTTCCACGGGTCGGGTAACTGGTAGTCCTTGTTGAGTGGTGTATTGGACCACACGTCGCCGAGTAGTTCCTGGAATATCACTAGGGATTCATACGTTAGCGTGCCGCCCGTGAAAAGGCCTCTGAGGTACTTCTGACCTTCGCTTAACTTACTTGCCTCAGCCTCAGCTATCTTCACCACCTCCTCAGGCGGTAGGAAGACCTTCTTCACCGCCTCCTTGTAGAGGTCTTCGCTAACCATCCTAACAGCCTCTAGCGCGGCTGCGTGTAATGTCCTAGTCTGAATTAACCTGCCCTTAGCAGTGGGCGGTATTTCATAGTCCTTACCGCCTATGAAGCACGTGACGTACTTCTTCTTTCCTTCATTGGCTATGAAGTTGATTATCTTGTCCTGAACGTCCGGTGAGGGTGGCTTAGACACTATCGTGATGACCTGCGTGTCTGGGTCAGCCTCGAATGCCCTCATTGACAGCAACGTCATTATTCCTCCGACCGCGCTCTTAACGTCCCTCCCACCAACACCTATTCCGTGGGTTATTCCTGAGCCCGCCCTAGATATTAGCACGCTGACTTCCTGAAGCCCTGTTCCGGCAGCAGCGACTATGCCTATGGGGCCGCGGTTAACTACGTTCGCGAAGGCTACGGCGACACCGTTAATTATTGATGTTCCTGCCTCAGGACCCATGACTAGTAAGCCGCGTTCGGCGGCGAACTTCTTTAGCTCTATCTCATCCTCTAGCGGTACGTGATCGCTGAATAGGTGGACGTGGATTCCGCGCTCTAGGAACGGCTTAACCACTTCCTTAGCGTACTGCCCGGGAACGGAGACTAACGCTAGGTTAGCTCCGGGTAGGTGTTCGATCGCGGACTCGATGCTGTAATAGTATGTTTCGGCGGCGGTTGGAGCCGTCAGCATCTCCTCTATCTTACTTATGATCCCCTCAATATCCGCGCTATCCTCAGCCTTGACAGCTATGATCATGTCATTCTCCCCAGCTTCTCTCCCCTCCCTCGTGAGGAGACCTTGCTTCTCTAGTAACTCCTTATTGAGTTCAGTACCCATGACGACTGCAGCGTCAATTACGCCCGGTAATTTCTTCGCTTCCTCACTTAGGTGGAGTAACTGAACGGAATCCCTGAAGAAGTTCTTCTTAACTACATTCCTAACTGTTGGCAAGTTAAGCACCAGATAAGATATGGTTCGCCAAGCAATTAAAGCACTACTCAGATTCTCTAGGGGGTGACTGAAGGAAGCTTAAAAATTCCGCAATCAAGAGAGCATGGGCGCCGTAACCTATGTGCGCGGGCTTCCGCGATGTGGTGAGGGTCAATAACTTTACGCTAATTGTTAGGGAGCCGGAAACACCTGAGGAGCATAGGGAGTTGATGGAAGTTGAGAGGCTGATATGGAGCCCCGACTACCGTGAGGTCTTCCCCTACCACATAACGATACCTTTACTCGACATTGGAGGGGTCGTGCTGGGGGTCTACGATGCTGACTCAGGCAAGCCTGTCGGCGTGATAGTCATGATGCCTGGCTTCAAGGGCGGTAAGCCTTTCCTCTACTCTCACATGTTTGGGCTTGTTAAGGAGTACAGGGGGAGGGGGGTAGGGTCTAAGCTTAAGGAGATTCAAAGGAAAATTGCGTTAATGAAGGGGTACGACCTAGTTGAGTGGACCTACGACCCCCTCCTCTCCGTAAATGCGTGGTTCAACTTCGTCAAGTCAGGCGTTATAGCAAGGAAGTATAAGCCCAACTACTATGGGTTCGTTGACTTCGAATACAATAGGAGGATTGAGTCCGATAGGTTACTGGCGGAGTGGTACCTCAAGTCACGAAGGGTCGAGGAGAGGATGGCGGGTAGGGGAAGGCACGAGCCAATAGAGTACTTCCTAAGCAGGGGTGCTGAGATTGCGCTAACAGCGGAACCCATTAACAACGGCTTCCGAGCCCCACGCGAACCCAGGCTCTGGCTCAACGAGGAACTCATAGTAATTGAGGTGCCGAAGAACTTCGTCGACATGCAGGTGAGGAGGCATAGCCTCGCTAGGGAATGGAGGCTTAAGGCACGTGAAGCACTAATACATTACTTGAGTAGGGGGTACGTAGTCTTCGAATTCACTAGGAGCGAGAGGGAGCGGAACAGGTTCTACTACGTCCTCTGGAAAGTGGACCCAGCCCGCATCCTGAGGGGTGATTACCCGTGAGGATCCGTAAAGTTACGCTCCACTACGTTAAGTTACCCATGAAGCAATCCTTCACAACGAGCTTCGGAACCGAGAGCGTGAGGCACACACTAATCCTTAAAGTGGAAGAGTCGGGCGGAGAGGTTGGTTGGGGTGAGGTAGTTGCTGATGGCGGGCCGTGGTATAGCTATGAAACCGTTCACACCGCGTGGCACGTGATAAGGGACTACATCGTGAAGATGATTGCCGGTAAGGACGTAACGCCCGAAAACTTCCCGAGGATAGTGAGCAGGATAAGAGGCCATAACATGGCGAAGGCTGGGGTGGAGTTCGCGCTATGGGATCTTAAGGGGAAGCTCGAAGGCAAACCCATCAAGGACTTACTTGGAGGAGTTAGGGACGAGGTTCCAATAGGGCTAAGCGTGGGCGTCATAGGGGACGTCAAGAGACTCCTTAACGAGGTTGAGGCAGGACTCAATGCGGGCTACCACAGAATAAAGCTAAAGATAAAGCCCGGATGGGACGTCAAGCCCGTTAAGCTCATCAGGGAGGAGTTCGGGGACATACCCCTACAGGTGGACGCGAACGCCGCATACACGCTCAGCGACGTGGGAGTATTTTGGGAACTGGACAACTACGGCTTACTCATGATTGAGCAGCCACTCCACTACGACGACCTAGTAGAGCATGCAGAGCTTCAGAAAGCAATTAAAACACCGATATGCTTGGACGAAAGCATCAAGAGCCTAAGAGACGCTAAAGCAGCCCACAAGCTAGGCTCGTGCAGGGTAATAAACATAAAGCCAGGCAGGGTAGGAGGCCTCACTGAGACGAAAGCAATTCATGACTTCGCAGAAAGCGTTAGTATGCCCGTGTGGATAGGGGGCATGATAGAAACCGGGATAGGGAGATCATTCGCAGTAGCGGCTGCAACCCTACCCAATGTAAAGTACCCGAATGACATCTCACCAAGCACGAGGTTCTGGGAGGAAGACCTAATCGAGCCACCATGGCTACTAACAAGTAATGGCACGCTCAGAGCCCCCAATAAACCCGGGATAGGGGTGGAGGTAATCGAAGAGAGGGTTCTAAGGAAGTCAGTGAAAATTGAGGTAGTAACGATATAATGACTTGGGTTCACAAAGCATAAAAGCGGGTGGTTTAGGTCCTCAAAAGATCTCTTCGGGATTACTTCCTTTCCTCATCGGTACAGATCGCCACTAGGCGGCAGAACGCTGACTCACCACCCACGAACTTGAATGGGAATGCCGAGATTAAGCACCTTCTGTTCAGCACCTTCTCTATCTCTCCGCCGGCGTTCTCAACATGTAGCACACCGTACGGGAAGAGGTACGTGTGCATTAGCTGGAAGTTCTCCGGCCATGGCATGACTTCCTGTATCTTCTTGCCGTGCTTCTTCTCGAACTCCTCGACTATGTCTGGCCTTAACCTCCTTATCGGGGTGTTGAGTGGGTGATCCTGCGAGCCGGCGTCGACAGCCGTCCACCTTATCTTGTTCTTGATTAGCCAGTCGGCGAACTCCTTTGTTGGGCCGGGATGTTTGAGCATGTACCTAACGACGTCAGCTGTTGGCTGATAGTACGCGTACTTGCTGTAGCCCGTGTATATTACGAGTATGTCATACGGCTTCAGCCCTAGGTTGTAGGACCTTATCTTCTCTTCGATTAAGTCTGAAGTATATATGTCTAGGTCGGAAACGTCCTCACTGATGTCTACGATAATGCCCTCACCGATCCAGTACTCGATGGGTATGGACGCGATATCCAAGCCAGCTGAGTCAAAGTGCAGTGGCCCGTCCATATGCGTACCTATGTGTAGCGGGGTCTGAATGTACTGTGCACCAACACCGTGCTCGTAAATCACCTTAATCCACTTGAACTCGAAAGGCGGGTACGTCGGGAAGGGTGGGCTTAACGGGCTGAGCGGCTGTGATAGGTCGTAGACCTTAGCGTTAGCCCAGTCCACAACCTTGCTCCAGTCGTAGGAGGGCTTCTTCTCCCACACCTTAGCAGTGAATTCCTCCAGAATGTTGTTTGGACGAGGCTTCCATTTATCGCGGCTGAAGTATATGGACAAGATTAAACACCATGAACTATTGAATGAACAGAAAAATAAACATAACTTAAAACAAACGAATAAACAGACGTCAGAGGAGCTAGAGCAAGGATATTCTCTAGGTAATCATTAATTCAAACTAAGCTTAACCCCGCACCCTCAACAAAGGCACCGAGGCACAACATGGGATCCACGTCGGAAGCAACGCAGGCAGCGATTAAGCACCCAAGCCCCATTGAACCTCCAGAATCATGACCTAAGGACAGAAGCGTTATCAAGGACTCCAGCATTCCGTCAGCATCCCCCCTCACGAAGGAAGCTACGGCTCCGTCAACTCCTTCATTAAGGTTAAGCATGATTAACTCGCGCATAATGACAGCGGAAAGCAGGTTAGTTCGTGTCACTAACTCACGCAAGTCAACGCTTAGCCAGTCACCCTCCACTAATCCTCTGGCAACTAAGGCGTTAATGGTGGCAGCGAAACCGCTTATCACGTCGTCGGCTGAAGGTGTTAGTCCATGGCCTAAGCCAACAAGCTTGAGTAAGCCATCAAAGACTCGGGCTGGAGTGGGTGATTTAGAGGCGCTTTTCTTAACTACATTCCTTATGGCGAGTAGGACCTGCGGGTGCGGTACGGAGTCCGTCACTGCTGCGGCGTAGCCGAAAGCCCTAGCCACTAAAAGTATCTCGTTAGGGGTAAGGAACGTAGCCTCGCCGTGAAGAGAGCGGTAGACGGGTTCCCACATTACTGCGTCATTAAGGTGGATAGTGAGTTCATTGCCTTTAGAACAAAGTGATAAGCCCACGCTTGACTCGTTAACAAGCATCGTACGCACGCTCACATCCGCAGGGTTAAGCACACCCTTGAAGCCGTTAGGTATAGTAGCTATCTCAGTCCAAGGAATGTTTATAGCGAATGACGCCCTCAACGGCTTAGTGGTTATGGTAATTAATCCATGATTGCATATGAGTACGTTGATAGTGTTCCTGAATACCCAAACTCGCTCCACTACGTGGTTGCTGTCTTGGTGGGCATGAAAAAAGAGTTTTCGCAGCACCTCAGCGCCGACCGTTAGTGCTGTGAGTTCTGTTCTCATGCGTGCACTCACTAACCTGGCCTTACTATATGCCGTACTTCTGTGCGAACCTGCGTAGCGCGGCTTTAAATGGCTCTATGGGGAATTGCACTATTCCTGCTCCTACCTGCCCTATGCCCGGCTCCTTGTGCGCAACGCCAGTGTTTATTGTCGGTGTTATCCCGGTCTTCACAACCTTCCTGATGTCTACTCCTGTTGGTGTTCCTTGGAAGCCTAGGTACGGTATCGTGAAGTACTTGTGCTTAGTGTATGTTATCTCGTACATTCTCTTGGTGTTCTCGATAGCGAATTCAACGGTGCTCCCTACGTAGCTGATTATGGCTGGTGCAGCAGCCATGGCGAAACCTCCGAAGCCCGCGGTCTCGGTTATTGATGAGTCACCTATGTCCGGGTTGGCGTCCTTCTCCGAGTAGCCTGGGAACCAGACTCCCTTAGGTATCGGTGCTGGCGCGGTGAACCACTCTTCACCTAAGCTACTCACCCATATGCCCATGTCCGTGCCGTTCCTGGTCATGACCGTCACTATAGTGCTGTACTCTATGCCGTGGGCAGCAAGCGTCATTAGCTTGGCGGCCGCCATGCCCATGTTCAGCGGGAATATTATGTTCCTAGCTATGAAGTTGTACGCGGCGATCACGTCCTTTCTGTCGATTCCTGTGGAGAACATGTACGGCGATATTTCCTTGAGGAGGAGGGCGTTCGCTGCAACGTATCTGTTGTGGCACTCGTCACCCATGTGCAGGGCTTGAGCTATTATGTTCTTGAAGTTCAGCCCAGGCTTCCTGTCCTTCCTAATCTCCTCTATCGTCGCCTTAAGTACTGGGTAGAGCACCTCAGCCATCCACTTCAGTCTGTCGATGACTTCCTTGCCGTAGGCACCGTACCTCAGCACCTTGCCTAGACCCTCATTCATGTTTGTGTATGCGTAGTTGCCGAACTTCGGGTCATAGAATATGAAGACAGGCATAGAGGGCGATACTACGCCAGCCATAGGCCCTACAACGCGGTGTGGGTGTGTGGGCTCGAACACCACCTCACCTGTCTTAAGGAGCCTCTCCGCCTTCTCAGGAGTGTCCGCCCACCCCTCATAAATCACAGCCCCAATCAAGGCACCCTTGAGGGGGCCAGACACCCTATCCCACGTTATGGGTGGGCCAGCATGCAGTAACTTCATGCCCTTAAGGTCGGGTATGACCCTCTCAGCCACACCCATGTCAACCCAGTGCGGCTCGGATTCCATCATCCGCTCAACGGCTTTCTTGTTTGCTTTCTCGATCTCCTCCTTTATGGAGGATGAAGCCATGTTGTTCACCAGTACATTATTTACGCAAAACACATTAAAAGTAAGCGTTTCTATGAAGAAATCATCAATGCTGTGAAGTTATCTCTCAATAGTATATTTCTGTTTATTTGGGCAACACTTTTATCTTCGAACCCTCATAGTAGTATATGTGGTTGGTCCGCCATGCCGTACGAAATTCCTGTAAGGACAACACTTAAGGACGGTAAATACTCGGTCAAAGCTGAGTGGATCGAGGCATTCCTGAGACCCCCAAGGTCACCACTACTGGATAGGCCCTACGAGCCAAAGCTCGTCGAGCTACGTGGCGGCAGGAAAATGGTTGTGAGGATGGCTACTGAGAAGGACATACCGCTAATACTGGACGTCCTTAGGGATATGATAAACCTGCAGATAGACGTTGACTTCTTCGACCTCGTTGCGGCTAGGACCTATGCGGAAATACTTGCCTACGTCAGGAAGAGGATTAAGGACGAGTGGATCATGATCGGTGTCCTTGAGGACGGTACTCTCGCAGGTCAGGTCAATGCTAGGCTCTGGAACGACAAGATAGCCATAAGCCTCCATACTATAGTGTTCAAGCGCAGGATCGGTGCTGGCTTACCGCTCTACTTAGCGAAGATGGAGTACGCCTTCGAGACCCTGGGTGTTGAGGAGTGGTGGCCTACCTTCGAGTCATACTACGGCTTCAGGGAGTTCGTTCTCAAGTTAGGCACACATCAGAAACCATACCCAGAGTACCAGCACGAGCTAGGAGGTGCTACGGTGTTCTATAACACCCGCGATGACTGGTTCAACTACATAAAGCCAACATGGAAGCAACTACTAGGCACAAGGCCTGTGCCTGAGGACCTCCTGAAGATAGCTGAGAACCCGAAGAAACCTGATGTTAAGGAGGAGTTCGCTGACTTCCTCTAAAACACAGTACGTTCTAAGTTAAACCCCCGAAGAACACCAGCTTTTCTCTTCATTTTCTCTTAAACCACAATAACTTCTGGTTACTGTTGTCTCCAAATGTTTAGGTCAAGGTATTAGGGTCTTAGAGAAAAAGGCTAAGGCAGAACTCAAACCACGGCCCTCTCTACGACCTCAACACCAGTGGATTTCACAATGAACCTTATCTTCCTCCCTTTTAACTCCTCAACTCTTTTCAATTCTGAAAGCTTCCGAAGTACGTGTCTCCTCACGTTAAGCACTTTCTTCATGAAGAACACGCCAGCTACAACTAAAGAGACGCCCACAAGAATCATTATGACTGGGTCCATCGTTGTCCATGACAGGTAGATACCGGCTACCCACATAGCCACGTAAAGTAGCGCGCTTGCTATTAGGTTATTTCTGATGCCCTTCAACGCCTCCTCAGGTCCCTCTTTGGGGTCACCTCCCTCACGCTTCTTTAAGCTCCTTAGCTCAACACCATTCATCGTTAGTACCTTCCTAACGAATAAGTATAGGTCGAGGCTACCGAACGTCTTTATTGAGGGTATAAATACGGCGTCAGGGCTAACTTTCCTGTTATGAATATCTGTGAGTAATTTGCTTAGCTCCGGATACTTGCCCCTAAACCTCACGGTCTCTGAACGTTCTCTATATACCCCTAATACCTTATACCCAAGCTCCTCAACCTTCCCTTTGATGTCGTCTTCCGTGTCGAACTCGTAAACTATGGCTACGGGCTTCATGTCTTCGGTTCCGTCATCATTGCCCCTCCTTAGTTCTCGGTTGGAGTTAGATGTTTCCATCATGTTCATCACTTTAGGATGATGCACTCGTGGTTAATTAAGGGAGATGCATACTTAAGTGATAAATATTTTTTAAGTACATCGTCTGAGCTGTAGGTCTGTCTCTTATACACATCTG
>WAOL01000075.1 GCA_015521295.1 Desulfurococcales archaeon | reverse complement strand
CTCTGTAACTATGTTATATTGTTGCATTGTTGAACAATAGCGTTAAGCTTAATAAGCGTGCCCCTAAACATTCCGGGATTAGACATGGGTTTCTTCAGACAGGCCAAGCTAACGTGCTACTCAGGCCTCATATCCTACGTGATGGGCATCGGAACCATAGGTGCGGCAGTAATTATCAATCCATGGTTTAACGTATGGACTGACGCGTTAAGCGACATGGGACGCGTTGGGTTAAGCACCGCTTGGGTCTTCAATACCGGATTAATGGCCGCTGCAATTGTTGGGATGACATACGTTGCGTGCCTGCTTAAGGTATTTAAGAACTCCTTAACCCACTTAGCAGCAGGCGTATACTTAGTTGCGGCTGCCAACCTCTTCCTCATAGGTGCGTTCCCGGAGGGCACTAAGCCTCACTGGACAGTGTCTTATGAGTTCTTCTTTCTAATGTTCTTCACGTACTTGCTTAACGCCCCTGCACTATGGTTGGAGGGGCTTAGGAAGCATGCCTTCATTAACTTAACACTTTTTGTGGTAGGACTGGGAGGCTCCGCAATCATTAAGTGGCCCTCAACAGCTACTCTTGAGCTCTACAACATAGCGTTGATGGGAATATGGTACTTCGTGATGTTCCATGCAGTCAAGGCGGTTAAATTAGCGAGCTAGTGCACTAAGAGGCACGTGGAAGGAGCTCGTCAGAAGGACACAGAAGCTGGTAGAGGAAATTGAGAGAAGGTTAAAGCCAATAAGACCGTAGGATTGCCGTGATGACCTTAGGTAGGGCAAAAGGATTAAGGTTGCACGGGGGTGAGTAGGGCTTTACCTGACTACCTCCTCAACCTCTCTGTACCACGGCTTCGATGTCCCTACCTTAGCTCTCTTCTTCCACTTCTTAGTTTTGGGTTCCTCGTCAATCATTTTTAGGAGCTTGTCGACCCTAGCTATGACGGTGTCGTGCTCCTTGGGGGTTAGCTTACCTTCGGACAGGAACTTGTCCGTGAAGCTCTTAACTTTCTTTAGGTTTGTTGTGGCATCGTACCAGAAGCCCCAGTCGTCCGCCAGTACCTTAGCCACGTATTTCCCGTCTATGCATTCCTTCTCCTGCCTGTCGCACACGTCGTGTCCGTAGAACAGCACTATTAGGTCCACGATGTCCTTTAGGTTTATCTGGTGTATCTGCACCTTCTCGAGAACTATGTCCGCTAGGCTTATCGTCGGGTAGTCAAGCTCGAGCCTGCCCTTGCCGGGCTTGTTTCCGAAGACCACGTCGTGGCTGAACTCGAGCTTATCGAAGAATACGTCGACATGGTAGTAGTCCTTTGGGTGGAAGTATATTAGCCTCTTCCCGGCCCACAGTACCCTCATGAGCATGTCGTACTTGAACTTAAGCACCTTCTCGAAGTACTCCATAACCCCTTTCCTCTGTTTGCTGTACGCCATTAGGTCTAAGTCGGTGAACATCGGTTTGCCCTCGCCGAATCTCTTGATCTTATCGTATATTGCTAGCGCTTCTGGCACGTGCTTTGAGTGAATGTATATTGCTAACGCCCCAAGTATCCTTAATACGATCCCCCTCTCCTGCGCCCCACCAACTATCCTCTCCGCCTCCGCAACGAACTCCTCGGGAGGTAAGGCGACGAAGTGCGTGGGTCCCTTACCCTCTGACTCAGCCACGCCCTCTCACCCCTCAAGCTTCCAGTAGTTCTTGAGGCCCTCACGATCTATCTCCACGACGTACGCCTTCAGAACCCCTTCACTGTACTCGCTCCCTGGGTTCAGGACCACCGTCCTACCTATCTTGTCCATGCCGCCGGACTCATGTATGTGTCCATGGAGCCCAACTATCGGCTGGTACTTCTTAATTATTTTCTTAACCGCCTTACTCCCCACGTGCTCGTACTGAACCATCCCAGCCACGACCACAGGTCTAAGATCCTTGGTTAGCTTGGGAGCCAGATCCAGGTGGGTTCCGTGGGGCGGGCAGTGGAAGTTGAATATCGCATTCGACGGGTCCTTAAGCTTATCAACTAACTTCTTCAGGTGCTTCTCTAAGTCCTTATCCTTCATCTCCCGCGGTGTGTTCCATGGCGTGGGGTTCACGTATGGTGACGATATCATTTCATGTCCCTCGATCTCCAACACCTTGTCGAGGGGGTAGATAACGCCTCTATCACTGTACTCCTTAATCACGTCGTCAATGATGAACTCGTCATCGTTCCCAGGCATCACTATCGTCATTACCTTCCTAGTATCTATGTGCTCGACAAGCATGTCGAGCCACTTCCTTAGCCTCTCAACCATTTTCTCGTTCATCAGTTGAGTGACCTTATCTGGGTTGTTCTTAAGCTCCTCTAACTCCTCCTCAGTAACCCTGACGTAGTACGCGCCGGACCCCTCAAGCCTCTGCTCGAATTCCCTAACCTCGGACTCACTCTTGAGGACCCATCTCCTACCGAAGTACCTGGCTGTCCAAGTCCCGTCAGGGTGCTTGATTATGGGTACTAGGACCTTACCCGTTAAGTCTCCCGAAAGTATGAGGACGTCGACCTTGTGGAGTTCTTGGGCCCTAATCCACTTCCTCCAAACTAGGGTTGAGCCATGTACGTCTACAGAGAAAAATATTTTAGCCATTTTAGGTTACCTCCACCTTAAGCAGGCGGGATCTGGGAATATATCTTTTCTACCTCAATACCTCTGGCCCTGTTCCTGGCTGACATCCATATGAATATTAAGAGGCCTATTATGCCTACTATAATGTTCGTCAGCATCACAGGTATGTCCGTATACGTGGTGAATATCATGAAGTACCATCCAACTGCAAACGTTAGTATCCCGGCGATGAAGCATGCGGCCTTTGACTGGAACGTCATCCTCTTGAAGAGCTCCGGCCTCCACCACGGGATCATCATTAGCGCTAAGCCGACGGGCCACACGAAGAATAAGCAGCTGAAGTCCATGAACGACACTACACCCGCTGCCATGGCGGAGCCCATGGAGTCACCTAGCGTGAACACTGCGCCGAGGAACGCTATTATCGCTGTTATGTGGTTAGCCCATGTTGGCGCTGCCCACCTGGGTGACACCTCAGCCAGCTTCTCCGGGGCTAGCCTGTCGAATGCTAGTGAGAAGAACCCTCTCACACCGCCGACCCAGCAAACCATGGCGGTGTTCAGGTACCATAGGAAGTACGCTATGCCTATGATTATCGCGAAGGCCGCGTTCATGAAGGCGACCGACGCCATGAGCGGCACAGAGGGGTCAGGGGTTGGTAGCCCGTGCATTATCTTGGAGAGCACACCGGGATAGTCCATCTGTAGGTAGGAGTATGCCGCCATGAACTTATAGTTGCACGCGTAGGGGACTAGGAACGCATTGGCTAGGTAGAGGATCATTATGGCTATGAAGCCTCCCGTATACCCCTTAATGTAGTTCTTCGTCGGGTTCTTCACCTCACTACCAACGAACGTGACTGCCTCGAACCCCGTCCACGCCCATAGGGTCCACAGGAGCATGCCGTAGGTACCGCTCCACATCGGCAAAGCCTTCAAAGGCTCCACCTGCGTACCATACCA
Organism: Desulfurococcales archaeon; assembly: GCA_015521295.1. Lineage (GTDB taxonomy): Archaea > Thermoproteota > Thermoprotei_A > Sulfolobales > NBVN01 > WAOL01. The sequence continues at coordinate 888 of WAOL01000075.1, read as the reverse complement.
GTTACCTCCCTTGAAGGCGGCATTCATTATTGCCTGAGCAGTCCCAGCACCGAATATTGCGTCCCAGTTCCTTAACCCGGCGTTGAGTCCGACCACAGCTAAGCCGGCCAGAACTATGACCGTTATGGCTAAGGGTATTATCGTTATTATCCTGAGGGTCCACTTAATCGCCCTAGTCCCGAAGTAGTTTATCGCCCAGAGAACGGCGATTAGTATGAGGGCTATGCCGAACTGATACCATGGGTTAGTTAGGACGTAGGAAGCACTTATGAGTGACGGGTTATTCATCATTACCCCTGCAACGGTCCATGCACCGGCTAAGGCCTTAACACCTATGTACAGTATGAATCCTGAGACCATCGCCGCTCCTCCGCCGACGATCCAGTACCAGAACGGTATGTAACCGACGATCGGGTGGATAACCCTCGACACGAAGACGTACAGGGAGCTTGACCGCGGGAATGAGGATGCTATCATAGCGAACGACACTATGAGAGGTAACCACATTAGGCCAGCTAGGAAGAACGCCAGTACCTCATTACCTCCGTAAGCTGTGGGGTCACCAAGCATCTTGACGGCATAGTATGTCATACCGGATGCGGCAGGACATGCTAGAGCCCATATCATCACGTCATACCACTCAAGCTCCCTCACTAGGCCTGATGCCCGCCTAACGAACACAACCTCTTCGCCCACGGTGGGTGTCACCAAGAACATATTTAGAGGCGGTAATATAAAAATTTTAATCGAACATTAAGTTTTTAAGAAGAAACATCAAGACGGGAGCGAAGAAATGCCTAGAATTACGGCTAACTTGAGTATTTCTTAAATAATTTTCAATAATAAGGCAGAAGCACTGTTGAATGAAGAGACTCGTACTAGGGAGAC
>WAOL01000074.1 GCA_015521295.1 Desulfurococcales archaeon | reverse complement strand
TAAAACCTAGGGCTAGGTCGGCTTCCCTTAGCATGGGTATGTCGTTGTATCCGTCGCCTATCGCGACCGTCACTTTGGGGTTTAGGGTTTCCTTGAGCTTCCTAGCTACTTCCCCTTTATCTTTGTAGGTTAGGATGCACCCATCCAGCACGCCATCCTTGAAGATTAATTCATGTGCAATGAAGCCGTCGCACGTGATGCCTGCTGCTTTGATGGCGTGTTCGAGTATGGTGAAGCCTCCTGTGACTATGAATACGTGCCATCCCCTTGCCTTAAGTAGCTTCGTTAGCTTCACTGCGCCTGGCCGTATGCGTAGTTGCTTCGCGGTCTCCCAGAACACTTCCTCCTTAACGCCCCTAAGGAGGGCTACCCTCCTGCATATGGATTCGTGCCATGGTTTGAAGCCGTTGATCCCGTGGAGAAATTCTTCCTTGATCCTAGCGTAGAGACCTGAACGCTTAGCTACCTCCAGAAGGTATTCTTGAGGGGTAACCACCCCCTCGAGGTCGATGAGGAGGAGTCGCCTTCCCCGCCCTCTGATTGGCGCATTTTCTCACCTTACGTAAACTCCCTTAAGGAGTCCCCTTATAAATGCTTCGCCAAATAACATCACGAGAAAATTAATTGAGTTAACCGTGGTTAATTTAGAGAAAGTCTTTAGTGATCACACAGCTAGAGATGTTGGTGCGGTTAACAGATATACTCCCGGTACTCGCCACACGTCGGGGCGGGCGTGACCCCTTTCGTTTGGGTAGCGCTTCCGAGCCTCTATACCTCGATCGCGTTCCCATGCATTACGGCTCCCTCAAGAATGGTTGCTCTCAAGTTCCTTATTTAGTCTATTAGTTAAGAATAATCAGCAACCCTAGTTAATTCCCCTCAACCCATGGGAACTGATCATTAGTTGATGATAATCAACTCAACCGCTTATCAATAACGAGGGCAGGAATAATGACGGTGGTACTTGATGAGCAATGAAGGGAATGAAGAAAGAAAAGAAACCGAAACACCCAGAAACGGCGAGATCTTCCAGGCACTGGCCCATAAGGTTAGGAGGGCGATCATAAGGTCACTAGCGGAGAAAGGTGAGAGGAGCTTCACCGAGCTAATGGAGGACGCCGGGCTCGAGGATTCAAGCGTGATGGCGTTCCACATGAAGAAGTTAGGCCCCCTAGTGAGGAGGAACGAGAGGGGCTACTACGAGCTAACTGACCTAGGATGGAAGGCGTACAAGGTGTTAAGGGAGCTCGAGCTAGAGTCCCTGAGGGACAGGGCTGAGGAGGTACTCGAGGAGATCAGGAGTAGGAAGCCAGTAACTAAGGAAGTCAGTAAGCCCAAGCCACAGGCAGTAATCACTAGTGAAGGAGTGAGTGGGGAGGACGCGCTCTCAGTGATCGGTTCAGTCATTAGTGAAGTAGTTAAGACGATCTCAGAAGCGGTTAAGGACGTAATGCCCACTGATATCTTTAGGGAGGTGCTAAGCAGGGGTAGGGTATGGATAGATAAGAGCGCCCCTCCAGCACCTAAAGTCAGGATAGACGTCGTAGGCTCGGACATCACCCTAACGAGGGCAACCAACAGTAGCATAAGGATTCGGGGCACGGCGCGTCACGAAAACGACGCAACGATAAAGGCTTCAGGGAATGAAGCGAGGGTCAAGGTCAAGGGAATGGACGGCGAGGTAAGCATACCTGAAGTCAACGCACTCGAAATACTCGTGAAGGGCGGTGACCTCACAACCCAAGACTTCAAACTACCGCCAAACGTAAGCATATCTGTACTGGGCGGCGACGTCAACCTGGACACGGTAATGGAGGAGCTAAGCAACCTAAACACCTCAGTTAAGGGAGGCGACCTCTTAGCCAACATACTGGTTAAGGAGGTGGGGCAGAACGCCTCAGTAAACATTACCGTACTAGGCGGTGATACCCACATCACTCTACGAGTACCTAAAAACACTAAGGTGGTTAGAGGCAGCATCAAGGTAGCCGGAGGAGACGTAGGGATCGAGATCGACGAATCACTCACCGGCGCCGGCGAGGGTGCAAGGACTCTAGTAATCAACACTAAGATCATAGGCGGCGACGCGTCAATATCGGTACTCCCGAATACGAGGGAGCGAAGACACGTACACAATATAAACAATATATTCAAATGAACAGAAACTTTTACAACAATACAATTATATTTACAGGACTGAAAAATTTATTGGAGAGAAGTAAATAAACAATTTCACTGTATAATAGGTGCTCAAATAATGATCAATACGTTAAGCCAGCATTATGTGTCATCAATGTCACCTATAGATGCGCCACCAGAAAACATTCTGGAGGAGCGCCTCCAATCATTCCAGAACTGCTTAGTGTGAATTATTGCTTTATATGAAATTGTTTATAAACCGCTTAGGTGATCATGACTGACACCCGACCCCGTGAATACGGGTAACACGGCCTTCGTCCTCATATCAGCCGCGCTAGTAATGATAATGACCCCCGGACTAGGGTTCTTTTACGGCGGCCTAGTAGGTAAGAAGAACGCGTTAACCATACTGATGCAGTCCCTCTTCTCGCTGGGATGGGTAACGATCCTGTGGGTGCTCTTCGGGTTCTCCCTGGCCTTCGGCCCTGACGTAGCAGGTGTAATCGGTGGACCTAAGTACTTCTTCCTAATGCACATCAACGAAAGCACGGTCATGGGCGCGTTCCATGGGCCGCTCTACGCCTTCGTAATGTTCCAGCTAATGTTCGCCATAATCACGCCTGCACTGATCACTGGCGCGTTCGCCAACAAGATGAAGTTTAAGGCATACATAGCGTTCCTAACCCTCTGGTCATTCCTAGTGTACTTCCCCGTAGCCCACTGGCTATGGGGCGGTGGGTTCCTGCAGAAGTGGGGTGTGGAGGACTTCGCTGGGGGTATAGTGGTGCATGCCACCGCAGGGTTCTCAGCATTAGCGACGGTGTTTTACTTAGGTGCGAGGAAGGTTAAGGACGAGCCTCACAACGTGATGTTCGTCGCCCTAGGCACGGCGCTACTGTGGTTCGGGTGGTTCGGCTTCAACGCCGGAAGCGCTTTAAGGGCTGGCGGCGACGCCGCGGTAGCCTTCACGAACACACAGGTAGCCGCGGCCTTCGCCGCCATAACTTGGGTGATCCTCGACGTGTTGAGGGGAGGCAAGATAAGCACCGTAGGGTTCTGCACAGGAGCGATAGCCGGGCTAGCCACTGTCACCCCAACCGCAGGCTACGTAACGCCTCAAGCAGCAATGATTATCGGCATAGTCGCGTCCCTAGCATGCTACGCCGCAGTACAGTATAAAGCCAGAAAAGGGTGGGACGACGCCCTAGACGTGTGGGGCGTGCACGGCATCGGAGGCTACACAGGCATACTCCTACTAGGCATATTCGGCACCTCAGCAGTGCTCGGCAGCAACGGCCTCCTCTACGGCAACCCAGCGTTCTTCGGGAAGCAGTTCGTAGCAGGAAGCTTCGCAGCGATCTACTCCTTCGCAGTAACATACGCCATACTGTGGGTGATAGAGAGGTTCACACGCTTAAGAACTAGCGAGGCGGAGCAAGTCAATGGTCTAGACCAAGTGGAGCTCGGCGAGGTAGCGTATAAATAATATCATTAAGGAAAGTTATGGTAGTACTTATTTTTCAACGACATTAAGTTACGGCAACATAAGTCGTTTTCCTCATATCACTCCACTCTACGCCGGATCTATGGTGCGCTTTTGTACCTGTCAAAGACCCCACCATGCTCATGGGTGGCGATAAAACCCAAGGGCAGACCCTCATCACCCTGTAGGATCTTTCTTAATGGAAATTCAAATTACTAGCCTCCACTAGGCGTCCCTTAATTCAATACAGTTTAAGGTGTTTCCTACGTAAACTTCGTTATGTTTTGAGGAAAAAGCCTACAATACTTGACGCAGTGTCTGGAGACAGGTGTTTTTAGGTTAGGCATAGGGGATTAGAAAGAGGGGTTAATGAGGTCAGCGTGTAAGTAATGACTTCATTCCTTTAAAGATCATTGACGGAAGAGGTTTTTGGCTTCTCATTAATTATCATAAAGCGATTACCTTCATCCCTGTCCGCCTCTTGCAGTTGTTTTCTTATTGAG
>WAOL01000073.1 GCA_015521295.1 Desulfurococcales archaeon | reverse complement strand
GAATAAGGACCCGGTCATTAAGGGCGGGAAGGCGCTCTTCGAGTCAAACTTCGAGGGGAGGAATAAGCTTTACGTGTACGACGTTAGTGCGGGAGACTTGAGGCCTGTTGAGTTCAGGTTCAGTGACTACGTGGAGTACGGGGCTGTTGAGCACCTTGCCTACGGCTGGCTCAGGGACGGGGGCAGGTACGGTGAGGTGTGGGTCGTCGCTAAGAGGGATGGGAGGACGAAGCCCTTCATAGACGGGAAGGCAATCCCCTCACCGCCGGGAACCGTGGGTTACCTAGCGGTTAACGAGGCTGAGGGTAAGGCCTACTACTCGGCCTCATCACTCACCACGCCCCCGAAAATATATGAGGTTGACTTAAGCACGGGTGGGTGTAGGGTCATCCTAGATAACCCGCTACCCAAGGAGGTTGAGGGGGCTTTAGGGAACCCACGCTTCGTTAGGTATGACTCACCTGACGGGCTTAAGGTGCCTGCCTACGTCGTTGAGTCTAGGGCGGCGGGTAAGCCGGGCCCTACGGTAGTGTACGTGCATGGAGGTCCTTGGGGTGAGGTCTACGACTACTGGAACCCACTCATAGTTGGGTTGGCGGCATCAGGGTACCACGTGATAGCCCCCAACTTCAGGGGCTCGACAGGGTATGGGGAGGACTTCAGGTTAATGGACATAGGTGACCCAGGAGGCGGGGACTTAGAGGATGTGGCCGCCGCCGTCAAGTGGGGTAGGGACGAAGGCCTCACATCTAAGGTGGCGATCATGGGCTACAGCTACGGCGGGTACATGACTTACCTAGCGCTGGGTAAGAAGCCCGAACTATGGGACGCGGGAGTCGCTGGTGCGGGCGTCGTGGACTGGGTTGAGATGTACGGGTTAAGCGACGCGCTCTTCAGGAAATTCATTGAGGCGCTCTTCGACGGGTACAGGGAGGACTTGATGAGGGAGCGCTCACCCATAACCTACGTGAGGAACGTTAAGGCACCCCTATGCATCATACACCCGCAGAACGACACTAGGACGCCCCTCAAGCCCGTACTAAGGTACGTTGAGGAACTGCTCAAGAAGGGCGGGGTCTTCGAAGCCCACATAGTGCCGGACATGGGGCACGTCATCAGGGCGGTCGACGATATGCTGAGGATCCTCCTCCCAGCAATACTCTTCCTAGACAAGTACTTAGGCACGAAAGCCAAGCCCAATACCTAACTACGGGTTTTGATGGGCACCCACGTCCTTTAAAGCGTTGCGAGCACTTAGTGAGGTGGTGTCGAGGACGTGTGCTTAGGCGTGCCGGCGAAGGTGCTTCGAGTGTGGGTTGAGGGCGGGTTAAAGTATGCTGAGGTAAGCATGGGTGGAGGCTCACGCACCGTCATAGCCCCCCTCGAGGACATTAAGCCTGGGGACTACGTCATAGTGCATGCGGGGATCGCCATAAGTAAGGTGAGGGAGGAGGAGGTCGAGGAAACCTTAAAGCTTTGGGAGGAACTGATTGAGGCCGCGACAAATCCATAACACTGTTAATTGCACTAGCTTACGCGCGGTCCCTGATTGCTGGGAACGTTTTTTACCGAGTCATTCAGACCGACTCGGTGGCTTCGATTGCCCATTAAGCTAGTTAAGGTTGAGGACGCGGTAGGTAAGGTTCTCGCGTACGACGTCTCCGCAGTAACGAAGAACTTCAAGGGAGCACTATTCCGTAAGGGCCACGTCATTAGGGCTGAGGATGTTGAGGCGTTGAAAAACACTGGACATTACTACGTGTACGTCGCCGACAGCCCCGAGGAGCTGAGCAAGGGTTGGGGAACCGAGGTCTTCGAGGATGACGCTGTCCGTGAGCTCGCTGAGGCCTTAGCGGGTCCCGGTACGGTCGTTAAGGGGTTGGCTGAGGGTAAGGCAACAATATACGCGTTAATTGACGGCGTCTTTAAGCTTAGGGCTGATGCGTTGCTAGCCATAAATATGTCAGGGGACTTCGTGGTCGTCGCTAGGCGTGACGGCACCCCAGTCAGGTGTGGGGAGCCTTTAGCTGTGGTTGACCTCATACCCCTAACGGTTAAGCGGGCGGTGCTGGACGGGGTTAAGGATCACGCGAGGAGGAACTACCCGGTAGTGAGTGTGAAGCCCTACCAACCTTTCCGCGTTGGGTTAGCCGTGGTCGGCACTGAAGTCTACGAGGGAAGGATTAAGGACGCAGCGACATCCGTGATCGAGGCTAAGGTTAAGCAGTACGGAGGCACCCTAGTAGCTAGGGAGGTGCTCCCCGACGATGAGGGCGTCATAGCGTCGAAGCTGAGGGAGTACGTAGAGTCCGATGAGGTAGACGTAATCATAGCTACTGGGGGAATGAGCGTGGACCCCACCGACAGGACACCGCATGCGATAAGAATAGTGGCTGACGAGGTCGTAGCTTACGGCGTGCCCTACAAGCCAAACACCATGACGATGGTAGCGTACGCGAAGGGCAAGCCGGTAATAGGTGTGCCCTCCTCCATAATATTCTTCCGCGAGAAGAACATACTCGACATCCTACTGCCGAAGATAGCCACGCGTGAGAAGATAACGCGTGAGGAGCTAGCGAGCCTAGGAAACGGGGGCCTCACCGAGGAATTCATACGGAGGAAATTAAGGCGGGGCTAGGCATCACTAATGCCTGCGAGTTAGATGTTGTGGTTACGGAGACGTACTTAACTTCCTTATCAACGTAGAGGGAACATTTTAATTTAACGGTTCTCAGGGTTCTTTAGCCCAATAACAGATTTATTTCGCGGTGCGGTTCAATAACGGTGTTAAAGGAGGGGATCATGCGTGAGTGTTAAGGAACTCCTAGCAGAGCACGGGACGCCGGAGAGGGAAGTATACTTTGACCACGAGAACTCTGGGTGGGTGCCACCAGAGGTCGTCGAGGCCATGTTACCCTACTTTAATAAGCGCGGTTACGGGCACCCATCAATAACTAACAAGCCCGGGTGGGAAGCCTACGAAGTTATCTGGGAGGCTAGGAAGCTACTGGCGGAAGCATTAGGGATAAGCTCACCTGATGAGGTCGTGTTCACGCACAGCGGCACGGAAGCGAATAACCTAGCAATACTCGGCACCGCGTTAGCCTCCAAGGGCAGGGGAGGTAAGATAATAGTTTCAGCCGTGGAGCACCTAAGCGTAATCTTCCCGGCAGAATTCGCGGCGAGGCTTACGGGAATGGACGTCATTAAGGTGCCTGTTGACGAAGAAGGCTTCGTTGACCCAGAGGTACTGGCCACCTACGTAAGCAAGGACACCGTCTTAGTTAGTGTGCAACTAGTTAACCATGAGATAGGAACCATCCAAAACATTAGAGAATTAGCTAAGGTCGTGAAGGACATAAACCCGGACGCCCTATTCCACACTGACGCGTGCGACGCCTTAGGAAGGGTTAACATCGATGTCCGTGAGCTAGGTGTCGATCTACTCACCGTGAGTAGCCATAAGATCCTCGGCCCTAAGGGTGTGGGGGCACTATACGTCAGGAAAGGCGTAAGGCTCGAACCAATAGTTAAGGGTCAGTTAAGCACCCAGACCCTGTGGCCTGGAGTTGAGAACGTTCCCGCAATAGCGGGGTTCAGGAAGGCATTAGAGCTAGCGCTAAGGGATTTAAGGACCCGCAAGTACGAGATCGCGCGCCTAAGGGACAAGCTCATAGACGGATTACTTAGTGAGGTTCCCCACACGCTACTGAATGGGCCTCGAGGCGATAGGAGATCACCGGATAACGTGAACGTGTCCTTCCTCTACGTTGAGGGTGAGGCCCTCACCGTTGAGCTAAGCTTGAAAGGTATCTACGTGTCCAGTGGCAGTGCCTGCACCTCAAGGGTTCTGGAACCTAGCCACGTCCTACTAGCGATAGGGAGGAAGCATGAGGAGGCGCATGGAAGCATACTCTTCAGGTTAACGAGGTACCATAGCGAGGAGGACGTGGAATATGTCTTGAGCAGGGTTCCTGAGGCCGTCAGCAGGTTAAGGAGGATAAGCTCACTTAAGCCCAGCTAACCTAACGCTGCACCTTCTTGAGCACGACCCTCAATGAACCCTCACTAGTGCTGTGCTCGACGATTACGTAGCCCTTACGCTTAGCTATGAGGGAAACAACGGCTAACGGTAGCTTGATTGGGTTAGTCAGTAGCTCCAACTCATCATAGCCCTTGCCTAACTCAGCATTAAGCCTGTACACCGGATCCCCCGTGCACCCCTTACCCTTAACCCGTAAATCCACGGTTACGCGTGGCATCGGTGCTCACGCTTGACTTGTCACTTACCTTGATCATCTGAACTCGCACGTATCCCGTAGATTTTCTCTAGGATCGCCTCTTCCTCCATAGTCTGCTTCTCTTCAACGCTAAGTTCCTTGGGTAGCCACTCGGGCTTAATCCGATCTTTATAGTAAGCCCTTATCGCTCTCTTCAACGCCCCCACGGCAAGGATGCTGCAGTGATACTTTATGGCTGGGAGACCTCCTAAGGCATCAGAAATTTGTCTCCAGGTAACATTCCATGCGTCCTTAAGAGTTCTTCCTTTGACGAGCTCCGTTAGTATGCTTGCGGCCGCTATGTTCGCGGCGCATCCGTAGCTCTCGAAGGTTATGTCCTCTATTACGTCTACGCCGTTCACGTTATTTATCCTTAGGTATAGGCGAATCATGTCACCGCATGCTGGGCTACCAGCGGTTGAAACTACGGACGGGTTCTTCATCGCTCCCATATTCTTTGGGTTCCTGAAGTACTTCAGAACCTTGGGAGAGTATGGTAAAGGTATTCTTGTGCTCATCCTCTCCACCCAAATAACTGTGTTATTATCCATTAAAAATAGGCGTGTTTTTACCTAAAGGTAAGGTTCGCTACCTATCCCTTGCTAGCGAAGTACTCGTTGAACTGCTCGACGTACTTAAAGCCATGATCAGGGAACACTAGGACGTAGTCTCCCCCGTTCAAGTCACGCTCTTTAAGGAGTTTCTTAAAGCCAGCTACGACGGCCCCACTACTGAGTCCTATTAAGATACCTTCCTTTCTCGCCACCTCGATGGCTGCCTCAATAGCCTCATCCCTGCCGACGTCCACGACCTCATCAACACCTACCCAGTGAATCCACTTCATCCCGCTTTCCACCCTACGTATGCCTGGGATGACCTCACCCTCCTTTGGTTGGACGCAGTACACGCTTACACTACCCCTGAACCTGTTCTTAAAGTAGAAGGATATTGCTGACATGTGACCTGACGTGCCTATGCCTCCTATCACCGCCTTTGGAATTATCCTCGCGTGCCTGAGCTGGACTTCAAGTTCCTTAGCCGTGTACCTCAGGTGTACCTCGAAGTTGTAGTCGTTCTCAAATTGGTTTAAGTGTAGGGCTCCCTCCTTCCTAGCCGCTTCCTCAACTTCGTTCACGAATTCAATCGTCAGCGTTTTAGGAACCCGCACGACCTCCGCCCCCATTACCTTCAGTAACGTGTCGGAAGCCTTCTGTATGCTTGACGGTATGTAGAACTTAGCGCTGAAACCGTGTATGGCGGCCATCGCGGCTAGGGCTAAGCCAGTGTTCGTGGATGTTGCTTCGTAAATTAATCTCTTCACATCACTCACACCACGCTTTTCTAGCGCCTTAACGAACATGTACCATCCAATCCTGTCTTTTATGCTCCAGCTGTAAGGGTTGAAACCCTCCAGTTTCGCCCACACTCTGAGCCCATTACGTGAAAGTGACCTTAGCCCCACTAGCGGCGTTGGCCAGCCACGATAAAGCAACTCTAGAGTATCCCTGTAGATCCTCATGGGGCTGGGAGACACATCATCATATATGCCTAGGCTCTCAATAGGTATGAAGATCCTTGAGTCACTCTTGGAGATGGGGACCAACTTAGCCCCTATCTTCTTCAGGGCGTCCAGTATCTCCTGATGCCCTACTAATCTGAGATCATCATCAACTAGTATGGGCCTTAGTACTCCGCCCGCCCTGAGGATTTCGGCTATGGTGCTCAGTACTTCGCTTAGTCCTAATTCTCCGTCCGCCTTCACCTTGTCTATGGGTACTATTGTTACGTTATTCCTGATTATATCTATTCACCCTATAACACTGTTATAGAACAGGTATTTATACCTGACCCCTATTCAACGAAGCACTCCTGACCTAACGAGCTCGTCAACACCGCGCTTCAAGGTACTAGCTAGGGCCTCAACATCGTCCTCGGTGTTGTAGATATAGAAGCTCGCCCTAACGCTACCCTCGTGCGCACCGAGGACCTGGTGAAGGTGTTGTGCGCAATGAAAGCCGCTCCTGACCGCTATGCCTTCAGAATCAAGTATTGACGCTATTATGTGTGGGTTAACTCCGTTAATGTTGAAGGATACTATCCCTATCCTTAATGAGGGATCCTTAGGTCCGTATATTACTACCCTATCTTCGAGAACCTCCCTAAGCCTCCTCACCGCATGCTCCGCCAACTGCATAGAGTGACTCCTTACGTTATTCATCCCTAACTTAGTCAAGTACTGTACGGCAGCAGCTAGGCCTATACTCCCCGCTATATTGGCTGTGCCCGCCTCAAATTTCCAGGGTGGGTCAGCAACCTCATACGTTACTGAACAATTACTTAGTCTGACTTCCTTAACCATCCCTCCACCCATGATTGGTGGGGGTAGCTCCTCCGCCAGATCTGGCCTTAGGTAGAGTACGCCAATACCTGTTGGTCCAAGCATCTTATGTCCGCTGAATGCTAACGCGTCCACACCGAGCTCCCTTACGTTAATAGGCATGTGTGGTGCGGATTGGGCGGCGTCTAGAACTACGAGTGCGCCAACCTGTGACGCTTCCTTCACGATCCTCCTCACATCGTTAAGCGTGCCTAGGACGTTACTTACGTGCGTTACGGCAATCACCTTAGTTCTAGTCGTTACTACCTCCCCTAACTCGTCGTAATTTAGGGTATGGTCTGCATTGATGCCTACTACCCTCAGCTTTATTCCTCTTAACTTAGCGATCCTGACCCAGGGAAGTATGCTACTATTGTGCTCCATGACCGTGACTACTACCTCATCACCCTCCCTCAGGTATTTTTCGGCGACTGAGTTCGCGAATATGTTCAGTGATTCGGTAGCATTCCTAGTGAAGGACACGGAACGCCAATCCCTACTTCCTATGAACTTAGCGACTATTTCATGTGCCTCTTCGAATGCCTTGCTCGCCTCCTGTGAGAGTGTGTGTACCCCCCTATGTACGTTCGCGTTTATCTCCTCGTAGAAATGCCTTACGGCTTCAATGACTTGGCGTGGCTTGTGGGTTGTTGCCGCGTTATCTAGATATATTATGCCCTTCCTCCTCTCGAATATGGGGAAGTCCTGCCTTACCTGTTCAGGGTTTAGCATGGGACTCACCTTTAACTGTGTTTAAGTTTGTTCCGCTAAATAAATGTGTTATTTGTTGTAGCAAGGTTTAATTCCTTAGAACACCTAATAACTTATTTAATGTCCTTACACCAATAAACGTGTTATAGGGGGTAGCTATGGACAGGTCTAAACGCAGGCACTCACTGCTGAGGGACGTTGAGAGATTCTCGAGACTATTCTTGGTTAAGGAAATAGGGATAAACGGGATTAGCAAGCTTAGATCCGCTAAGGCAGTCATCGTCGGGTGCGGCGCTACAGGCACGCACGTAGCGGAGCTCCTTGTGAGGTCAGGCTTCGGCGAGTTAAGCCTTATAGACAAGGACTACGTTGACGTAAGCAATCTCTACAGAACCTCCCTATTTACGGAGGACAACGCCAGGAAGGCCTTGCCTAAGGCAGTGGCCTGTGCGGAGGCATTGAGGAGAATTGACAGTTCAGTACGGGTTAACCCCATCGTAGCTAAGCTTAACCCCGCAAATGCTGAGGATCTTCTGCTTGGTCACGACATAATAATTGACGGGACAGACAACTACACGGCTAGACTCATAATTAACGATGTCTCAGTCAAGCACGGCGTTCCCTGGGTGCTCACAGGAGTCGGGACATGGTACGGGAACGTCTGGTTAGTAAATCCCAAGCAGGGAACGCCTTGTATGCGGTGCGTCTACGGGGCAGTGCGTGACGATGAAAGGGGGAATGTATGTGATGTGCTCGGCGTGGTTCCCACGGCAGTATCGCTTGTTGCGTCGATAGCTGCAGGGCTCGCTATTGAGTACGTTCTAGGCCTAGCCAACCCGGAGACGTCGAGGACGTATTTCGTCGTGGATGCTAAGAGGTTCAGGGTTGATGCCCTTAAACTTGTGAGAAGGGAAGACTGTGTTGCTTGCGGGTTAAGGAGGTTTGAGTTTCTGAATAAGGAGTATAGGGAGGAGTTAGCCAAGCCCGTGTGCGGGACGAAAGCTGTTGAGGTGAACCCTCCTAAACCCCTACAGCTGAACTTCCATGAAGTACTGAAGGGACTTAAGACAGGGCAGGTTCTGTCGGTTAGTGAATACACCTTAAGGGTCAGAGTTACTGGGGGGTTAGTGGTCACAGTCTTTAGAGACGGGAGGGCTATTGTTGACGGAACCACTAATGTTGAGAAGGCCCTAGAGGTTTACGGGACGGTAACAGGTACTAAACTAAGGCAGGAGTGCTGAATTACGGCCTTCCTACCTCACCCACACTATTATTTCCCCAGTACTCTCTCAGCAATAGGTCGCAGGCTCCGTGGGCGAGCGTATTGCTCACTCTACAGTTATTACTAACTCATGGTGGCTTCCCTTATTGATGACTTCCGCTTTCCCTACTCCTGTTACCTTGATTAAGTCCATTAAGTAACGCACGCATTCCTCGTTATCCGTTAGGACGTGGATTACTTCGCCACTAACGGCGTGTTCGAGTTGGCGAGCTACCTTAACTACTGGCTCGGGGCAGTTCTCCCCCCTTAAGTCTAGGACCCTCGTTTTATGGTGCATTGCAGCGGTACCTCAGCTAGCCTTATTGTATTCCTGTGTTCATGGCGGTATGCATAGCGGGAAAACCACGGCTTCCGATTCTATACCCATCGCGTTAAGTATCCTGTGCACCTCCCCCGCCTCCTTAAGTATGCGGCAGAGCGTGCAGGAAAGCGTTTCAGCACACTTGTCTCCTCTCCTGATGCAGTCGGCAAAGTACCTCACAATCCTCCTGACCTTGTCGGACTTACTTATGTCCAGCAGGTACTTAGGTGTTCTTCTCCCGGTGAGGAAGTAGTTTAGGAGGGGTTGGCTGATCCCTAGAGCTTTCGCCGCCTCCAGCTGAGTGTACCCATGCTTTTCCACCAGCTCCTTAGCTATGAGCAGCCTGATTGCTGGGAGCACGTACTTCACGAAGACCTCGCAGTATGAGTGCTTAACCACATCCACTACCCGTGAACTATTTAGTAATAACAGAGTTATATGTTCACCTTCCCCTTACCCAAGAGGAATGCCATGATTAGCCCTAACCCCATTAATGTGGCTCCATCATCACCTACGGCAACCACTAAGTAGTAGGGAATTAACCCCGCAATACCTGTGGCTATTACTGCCACCTTAACTGCGGCCGCCGTCAGTATTGCTGAACGAACGGCTTTCCCAAACCTTGACGCGTAGTCCAGAAGGAGGGGAACAGACTTAATGCCTCTAATAAGGACGACGTCACCTATGTTTGACACGACCTCAAGCCTCCCCACAGCCATCCCAACATCGGCCTCAGCTATTGCCTCAACATCGTTTACGCCGTCCCCCACAAACCCGACAGCACCATACTTCTCCCTAAGCCTCCTCACTAAGGCCTTCTTCTCATCAGGACTTAACTCGTAAAAGAATTCATCAGCACCAACAAACCTAGCTACGCGCTCAACCCTACCGCGCCTATCACCACTAGCAATAACTGTCCTGAGACCGCGCCTCTTCACAGCCTGGAACACTTCCCTGATACCGCTATCCAGTCCCTCCTCAAGGCACGCCACACCAGCAAGAACCCTGTTAACCGCCACGTAAGCCACCATCTCCCCCTCACTGCATCGAGGCGCTACCCCAACATCAACTCCGTGCTCTGCCAGGAACTCCTTAGAGCCCAGGAGGACCTCGGCACCGTTGACGAGCGCTTTAACACCCTTGCCAGGGAATTCCTGAACTTTCGAGGGGACGGCCTCGCTTAACCCCGCTAAGGCTCTTGAGACGGGGTGATTGCTTGCCTTAGCCGCACCACCAACGTACTCCCTAACGAGGTCTTCGCTGAAGCCGTTTAGGGTTATTAACCTAGACAGCTTTAGTTCCCCTAAAGTTATCGTGCCCGTTTTGTCAAGCACTAGGACCTTAACGCGCTCTAAGTCCTCCAGAACCCTGCCTCCTCTAACAACAACTGATTTCCTAGCTAAGGTGGCCAGAGCTAACGCGGTGGCCGTCCCTGACGAGATTATGAAGGCGCTAGGACATCCTGCCAGCAGGAGTGGGAGTGCCTTGTAGGGTGACGTGAGTAGGGATCCGGCCGTAAACATCGACAGGATTAAAACGGTGTAGGGCTGAGAGAACCTCTCGATAAACCTCTGGAGGGATGCCTTCCTCTCAAGAGCTCTCTCAGCCTCAAGAACTAGGAGCTGCAGGAGGGATTTCCCAGGATCCTTAAGTACGCGGACACGCACCATGCCTGACTTATTAACGTATCCACTCATAACGTGTCCCCCCTTACCCAAAGGTCTGGGCTCTGACTCACCAGTAATGTAGCTCGTGTCGAAGAGGGAGTGCCCGTCGATTATGATGCCATCCGCCGGAACCACCTCACCCGGCTTAACTATGACTACGTCGCCTGGCTTGAGCTCATCAATCCTTCTTGACACTATCTTTCCGTCAACTTCCACGCTAACTTTAGTGGGTATCAGCTCCCTCAACCCGACTATCTTTCTCTCAGCGTACCGCTCGGCCTGAATCTCTATTAGTTCCGATATTGAGTAAAGGAGGAGTATCAGGAAGCCGCTAATCGTTAGGTGCAGGAACCACGTGGTGAGGCCCGCAACACCCATCAGTACATCGACGGACACTCTCTTCCTACGTACTAGCAGCACTAACGCCTTAACTAGGAGTGAGGCCGATATCGCTAAGAGTACGTAATCAAGGACATGCGTATGCTTACCGAGTGCTGTGGTGATTAATGACACGGTGCTGGCAACAGCTATAGTTATCCAAGGTGATGCCTCCTTAACCTCACGCCCGAAGCCCTCAACATGTAACCTCATACGCCTCCCCCGCCTTCTTGCCTCGTAATATAATAAATTTTCTTGCTAATTTACTGAAGTTTTATTATATAATGTTTAATAATCCGCGAAACACGGATTATTAACGGGTGTGACTACGTGCCTGTAGTGAGTCTCTCCCTACCCTCAACACTCCTCGAGAAGCTGGACGAATTCGTGAGGAGGTACGGCTACACCGGGAGGTCAGAGCTTGTCCGCGACGCCATAAGGGAGTACATTTCAAGTAGGTTCCCTGAAGAAGCGATGAAAGGGACAATATATGGCGTCATAATAGCGTTAACGAACCACGAGGCGAAGCCCTCTGTGGACCAGAGGGTAATAGACACGATACACCTGCATCAAGCACTGATTAAGTCATTCTATCATCAGTTACTGACAGGGGGATGGTGCTTGAACATAGCCATCGTTGAGGGTAAGTGGACGGAGATGCAGTCCCTAATAAGGACATTGAGAAAGATAAAAGGGGTCGACGACTTAAGGTTCATACCGCTTAGGCTAGAGGGTGTTTAGGATATTAGGAGGGAGTAGCAAAGGCGTGATGATCCTCAGTACATTGAATGTAGAATCTGGTTAATGCCTTAGTTGCGCCTGCTTAACGAATCTTGCCAAGCTAAGGGAGTGTAAAACATCGTTAGTAATCGGGGGAAGGGTTCTTAAAGTACTATGCCCTTAAGAGTAAGGTCTGCTTGTTTGTGGTTCTGAGATATTCTCAGGGATTCGGAACCTCTCGTGAGGAAGCTTACCCTAAAGTAAGGGGCTTCATGCTACAAGATATTGAGAGAGCGGGAAAGCTATACTTAAGGTGGTTAAGAGGTTCAAGCCTACCTGATATCGCATAACTAAGCACTTCGCTGAGTACGTGTTACTCTATATACTCCGTGAAGCTATAGGGAGGCAATACATGTTGAGTTCGTGAAACGGGGGCTATTGAAACTCGCCCTTGAGGGATCAGGATCGTTAGATACGAATTACTTCTTTCCATGGATTGCCTTGGCGATCGCTATTACCTCCTCTGCACACGTCACTAAGCTCTCAACATCCTCCTTGCTGGGACTGCTTGACTCGCCGGCCTTACTCACGATCTGAGAGCACTGCTTAATCACGGCATCCCAACTGTTCTTAACATACTTAGGGGCCTGATACCCCTTAAAGAGGCTAAGTAAATCCACTCCCTCCTCATACGCCCTGAACGCTAACTCTATAGCGTTCCTTACGTCTCCCTCTATTAGTGAGTGCTTAGCCTTGTCAAGGAGCTTCTCAATTATTGTGAGTCTTAGTTCAGTTGCCCTCATGCTCCCCACCAATTATTATATTATACAAAAGCCCTTATATCTATACAAAACCATATGTGATGATCCCTCATAAGAATACCCGTACCTCGCAGATCCTTGCACGGATTGATTCCTAGGGTGCCCTCCAGACACAGTTACTCCCTGTCCTTCATGAACTGATCGGTATTCTATGCTATGACTATCGACTATCAATAGGGTATCAGGGGATCATCACATTCATGCGGGTTGCTGGATTTGTTTTATTCCCTTAGCAAGGTTTCCTTAGCCTCCCTCTCCACCAGTGTTATTAGGTCGCCGTACTCGTTCATCCAGACCTCAAAGAAGTGTTCGCTGTCGTCCCTGCCCAGATGAACTGTTACGTGAGCCACTACACACTCACCAACACTCCTAACCTTATGTATCATGTGGCTCCTGAGACCTGTGCCGAATGCCTCCTCCAAATGCTTCCTAATTAACGGGCGATACCTCCTCCAGAATATCTCCTCTACCAAGAACCCACCATGATATGCTTGATTTTAGGGACAATAAATTTTAAGTACTCCTTGAGTGGTGTTCGTCGCATCCACAGTATCTCCCAACAGATTGTGGGGCTCGGTGGCTCCACGTTACTTAAAAGCCTACGTCATGTGATGTGATCGATGCCTCACCATATTCAACGCTGTCATAGTGAATGACTTGATGACCTGCTGGATATACCGCACCTACATAGCGCGCATGAAGTTCGTCGCCCTAGCCCTTGAAATGTACTTCACCTCCAAGAGGAAGGTCGTTGAGCAGGCACCCTCAGGTATGTACGTCATGGAATCCTCGATAGTGTTCATCATTGAGTTCTTCTTCATCATCACGTTAATGGGTGCGTCAATCCTAACCCAAACTCTCGCAAGGATCAGCACCACAGTACTGATCATCACGGCATCAACAGCGGCAGCCCTAACGCTGGGACTTAGGGAAGCCCTAACAAAACTCATGGAAAGGTACGACATAGCCACGTAAGAGAACCACCCAACTATAAAGCACCACAAACAATATTCTCAAGGTGATTAACGAATGAGCGAACCCGTGAAGATGGTCGACATAACCAGCAAACCCGAAACATACAGAGAAGCCATTGCCGAAGGCTTCATAAGGCTAAAGAAAAGCACCATCCAACTCATAAGGGAAGGCAAGGTAGAGAAAGGCGACCCACTAGCAATAGCAACCGTAGCAGCAACCATAGCAGTAAAGAAAACACCCGAACTCATACCAATGGCACACAACATACCCATAACGAACGTCAAAGTAGAGTACGAAATACTGAACGACGGAATCAAGGCTAGAGTAACAGTCAAAACAACAGCGAAAACAGGCGTAGAAATGGAAGCCCTAGTAGGGGTGACAACCGCACTACTAAACATATGGGACGTCATAAAGAAATACGAAAAAGACGAACAAGGGCAATACCCAACCACAAAAATAGAAAACGTAAGAGTCACAAAGAAAATCAAGACAACCACCCCAACATGAATTATCCTTCATTTTGTGGAATAACTACGCGTGAATTGGCTTGCTAGTAACTACTTCCAATGGCGTTTCTCATGGGCGTCACGCTCGGGAAGAAAATAAGGGAAACCCTTATCTATTCTATAAATATATGAGTAT
>WAOL01000072.1 GCA_015521295.1 Desulfurococcales archaeon | reverse complement strand
CGTGAAACACCTTCCTGCTCAAGCTAAACGCCCCACCCACTTAAGAGGAACTCAAGACTTATTAATTGGTGACAATTCAGAAATCAACGGGCGGGGGTGCCCGAGCCAGGTCAAAGGGGTCGGGCTTAGGCCCCGATGGCGGAGGCCTGCGTGGGTTCGAATCCCACCCCCCGCACCAAGGCTTCGAATCCGCACTTAAGTCAGCCACACATGTTGGAGGATCCAGAAATCATAGCTTGTTTAAAGGAGTTCATCGTGGAGTATGCTTGGAGCATCAATTATGTCTCCACGGATTCTTGGGCAGGGCTTGCGGGTGGTGAGACTGTTTGATCCATGGGGCTCTCCGTACTGTACGTGCCCGCTGAAGTTTACTCTCAATCCGTATACTGGTTGCGGTCATGGGTGCCTATACTGCTACGCTAGATCCTACATCAGGGGCTTCAGCAGGCCCCGTCCGAAGGCACGCTTGCTGAGGGACTTACTGCATGACTTGAGGCTATTACCTAGGGGTGCTCTAATAGAATTAAGTGCGTCGAGCGACCCCTACACGCCCCCAGAAGCGGTCCTGGGTCTAACAAGGAAGGCCCTAAGATACATAGCATCAAGGGGCTTCAGGATCCTCGTCGTTACGAAGTCCGACTTAGTGATGCGTGATGCGGACATCTTGCTAGGGGCGGAGGCATCAGTAGCTATAACCATAACCACCCTTGATGAATCCTTAGCCAAGAAGTTAGAGCCGGGTGCGCCCTCACCAACCGCTAGGGTGGAGGCTGTCAAGAAACTATCTAGGTTAGGGATCCCCGTTACCGTGCGTTTAGATCCAATAATACCTTACGTGAACGACTCCAAGGAGAGCATCGAGGAGGTAGTGGCTAGGGTGGCCGAAGCCGGCGCCCTACAAATAACGACATCCACTTACAAAGCCCGCCCAGACTCACTGAGGATACTGAGCGAGGCATTCCCTGATGAGGAAGCTAAGCTTAGGGAACTCTACATCGGTAAAGGAGTTAAGACACATGGTTACTACTACCTCCCTCCAGAACTGAGGCTACGCTATATCCTCACGGTGAGGGAAACCGCATTCAAGTACGGACTGGCGTTCGCGTCCTGCCGGGAGGGTTTCAAATTCCTTAACACGCCCGGCATACACTGTGACGGGTCACTCTACGCATACTTAAGGGGGCATGAGGAACGTAAGTAATTGTTTGGCGCCGGGGGCGGGATTCGAACCCGCGTGCCCCGCAGGGGGCAGTGGGTCTCCCACACCGTCAAGCCGGAAGACTCGAGCCCACCCCCTTGGGCCGCTCGGGCACCCCGGCGTCAAGAAGTAAACCTGCTCGCAATTTATTAAGGTTAGCTCAAGACTAGGGGTGCTGAGGGTCCTTAAAAATCAGGTATGTCAACAACCTTATCCACGACGTCCCTCGCCCTCTCTAACCTCCTCTGATGCTCCTCTAGGAACTTACGTAACCTCTCCGCAGCTTCCCGCTTGCACTGCCCGCAAAGCATTTCCCCGCTCCTACACCTAGTGTACACTTTCTCTAGCTCCCTGTCGTCCGTTATGAGGTGGTAGGAGAGCATCTCATACACGGGGCACTTCTCCGGCTCTCCTCCAAGCTTCCTCTGCTCGGCGGCAGTGGGTCTGCCACCAGTCAGCGCCTTCATTAGCTTAGCGATCGCTACATCCGGGTCATCCGTCAGCGCGATATATGACTCTGGTTTAGAAGAACTCATCTTCCCTCCCAGCAACCCCGTCATGAAGCGGTGATATGTTGATGCCGGCCTCTTCAACCCTAACTCGCCCGCGTACCTATCAGCAACATCCCTCGACAGCCTCAGGTGCGGGTCCTGGTCAGGTCCCACAGGAACGAGCACCACATCGAACCCTCCGAAGTGCTTCAACTGCGGGTGCAGGATGTCAGCCATCTGCGTTAGCACAGACATAATCTTACCTGGCCCGACGTCCTCGCCGTATATGTCCCGTAACTCAGCCATAGTTACTTTTCTTGAGAACATCTGGAGGAGCCTGTAGTACTCCTTGGCGTAGTTCGACTGGAAGTATATGCGCAGCCTCTCACGCTTGAGCCCTAACGCAAGGTAGTTCGCGACATACTCGTTAACCGCGTAGTTGATTACGTCCTTTCTGCTGATCTTCCTGACCGCGTATGCCTCGATGTCGGCTATCGCTATGAATATCTCAGCGCCTAACCCTTGATAGTAAATCACCTGATCTATGACCATCTTATGCCCGAAGTGCATCCGCCCGGACGGCATGAGGCCCGTAAGTATCGCGAATTTCTTCCCGGTTTTTAACGCGTCAATGACTTTCTCGAAGTCTCTGTGACCGAAGATTATGCCCCTACGCATTAGGTGGTGCGGCTCAGCAACCTTCCTGAGTTCGGGCAGGACATCCTTGAAAGGCTTTATGCCGAAGTACTTGAACAACTTATCATACTCACGGATCATTTCAGAGCTCCAGGGATCTAAGCGGAACGCCACAATAGGCAACACCTTGGAAGGGTGGAATGACCGACTTATAAGCATTAGCTCAAACCGCTAATGTTGTATCCCTCGAAAACAATATGTTAGTAAGGGAAGGCTCTTGAGTCAGGAAATTCAACGGGCCAGCACCGGTATACCAAGGCTGGATGCGGCCCTCGAGGGGGGAGTGCCTAGGGGATCGTGGGTAGCGGTTACGGGGGAGCCGGGCACGGGTAAGTCAATACTCTGCATGCATTTCGCGTGGGCGGGCTTGAAAGCCGGTGACCCGGTAATCTACATAACGACGGAAGCAGAGTTCCGCGACGTTATGAGGCAGGCAAGACAGTTCAGAATGTACTTCGACGACTACGAAGTCCACTACCTAGGAGGCAGGCCGCCTGTAAGGAAACCGCAGTTAGTCGTGATAGACATATTCAGCCTCCTCAAAACAGCAAGGCAGCTCTCAGCCAGCGTAGAGGAAATAGAGCGCAGCAGAAAATACGCTGCGCTAGAAATAGACGTCCTAATAGCAGCAATAAACGAGGCTTACAGAGTACTCGACCTAGTAAACGAAACTAGGCGCTCACCAAAAAGACATGTCAGACTAATCATAGACTCACTCTCAGCATTCTGGGCCGATAAACCCGTAATGGCACGAAAATACTCATACCAACTAAAGATAGCGACACACAGAGAAAACGTAACCGCATTACTAGTATCACAATACGCAATGACGACCCGGGCAACTTACGGCTTCGGCCTAGAGCACATTGCTGACGGCGTCATTCACCTATGGATGGATGATGTCGAGTCCGTCAAAGAGATACGGAGGTACTTAATAATCAAGAAAATGCGCATGACCAACCACTATACTAAAGCATTAAGGGTTTCAATAATCCCTGGCGAAGGCATGAAGCTAGATATTCTAAGCAACAGTCGCTAAGCCGATAACAACTTTACCCTAGCGCTACAGTGACTATGGCTAAAACGAGTAAAGCAAGCGCTATCGGTGTGAAGTAATTCTCAGATATAGCTCTATACCTTCTTTCATTGACACGTGCGTTCCAGTACCTTTCGTTGGAGCCCTTAACCAAGCTGTCAGGGTAGAATATTCCTAAACCCTCCTTCTTCCTGAACCTCTTAGTGATAGGTGATAACGGGTCGGCTTCGAATATGCATAGGTAATCAAGCAGTACATGGGAGGCATAAGGCACTATGATCATATAGAATGCTGAGATATTTGCTGTGAGGCGATACAATAATGTTGCGAGAGGAATGCCGATGAGTACTAAGCCCAGAGGCTCCTGAATCCACGTCCTCTTATGGTGCCTCGGCGCTCTCTTATTAACTAGGTGGTCGAGATCTATAAGGACACTAAATATCAGTGAGGTCATTAACACTGCAAGCACTGTCGAGTAAGTATGCGGACTAACAACTACTAGGGTGAGGGAAACCGCAAAAGTAAAGTGATTTAGGGGATTCATAATGTCGTGACCCCTACTCTTCCTAAATGCTTTAGTGGGCCCGGCGGGATTTGAACCCGCGCCCTCCCGGTTATCAGCCGGGCGCTCCCCCTGGCTGAGCTACGGGCCCCACGTATTTGTGGGGGTGGTTTTCTTTTAAAGGTTTGCTTATCCTTAGAGCACGGTGTGTGGGTTTGTTTTGGGCGTTGGTTGCTGTGGTGTGCGGGTTATTCACGGCATTCCTAGGCGCTTACGTCACGCGTACCGTCACGGGCCTGGCTGTCGCGTTATGGCTCGGTCCTGTCGGCATAACTTTCGCGTTGTCGCTTACTGGCGTGAGCCTGCCTTCACCGCCTGTGGCATGGCTCGCTCTCCCGCTGATTAAGTTCTTACTTAGCTTAACACTCTTCCTAGTAGGCTTCATGCTGTGGCGCGCGGCACTAGCCGTTTCGCTCGCGACATACTTAGCGTGGGTCACTTCGTCAACCTTGCACGGTCAGTTAGGGAGCCCGCCGCCAGAATTCATTGCATTAACCATGGTTATCACCTTAACGCCGATCATCTACGTCCTAAACAGGGACTTACCAGGTATCAGCATGTCCATCTTAGGTGGGACACTCGTGGCGTCGGCGCTAACCCCTTACGCAGGACTAACTCTGTCATGGTGTGTGGGATTAGCGGTAATCCTAACAGCGTCGGTAAGGGCGGTGAGGAGCGCGTCACCAAACCCACTAAAACTTAAAAGGGGATTCAAGGTAACTCAATCTGGGCGGCGGTCGTCTAGCCTGGTCTAGGACGCCGGCCTGCCAAGGCAGTGGTCCTGCGCCGCGGAACGCCGGAGATCCCGGGTTCAAATCCCGGCCGCCGCACCACACCTTTCATTGGAAGACTTTTAAGCCCCCGAAAATCCTCGTTATTGGTGCCGCGGTAGTATAGCCCGGCCAAGTATGCGGGCCTTTCGAGCAGGCTTGAGCCGGCCCTGCGTGGACAGCCCGTGACCCGGGTTCAAATCCCGGCCGCGGCACCACCAAGCAAAATAACTTCTTCACAAACAAGCCTCACTAAACCATGAAGCGTAATCCCACACTAGCTTGATACTTAATGAACACGGTCTGCGCCTTACGCATTATCATTAAACAAAGCTAGTGAATTCTAGTAACTCGCGCAGTTAAAGGTGGTTAGAGCTCAGAAGCGGTAGGACGTGTGGCGGGCCCGGGGGGATTTGAACCCCCGACATCCGGCTTCCCCGGTCGGAGCCGGGGAACCGTCAGTGGTTAGGAACCCCCGGACCTTTAGGAGGCCGGCGCTCTATCCTAGCTGAGCTACGGGCCCCCACCGATAACTCTTCTTGAGTG
Source organism: Desulfurococcales archaeon (assembly GCA_015521295.1). Classification (GTDB taxonomy): domain Archaea; phylum Thermoproteota; class Thermoprotei_A; order Sulfolobales; family NBVN01; genus WAOL01. The sequence continues at coordinate 12,355 of WAOL01000072.1, read as the reverse complement.
CACCGGTTTTAAGCTTTAACATGGATCCCTGCTAACCATTAACCTTAAACCCCCCAAACAAGAATACAATCTAGGCGGGGGTGCCCGAGCTCGGCCAAAGGGGGCGGGCTTAAGACCCGCTGGCGTAGGCCTGCGTGGGTTCGAATCCCACCCCCCGCACCAATCCCTGTTCTGATGTGATTGGGGTTAAGCGCAACTTACGCAGTTAAGTGAGCTTGTTCTGGAGGCTCCTCGTTACTTAGTTTACTCGTTTCCTGTCCTGTGTTGCGGAAGGTGAGCAGTAAGTATGTTAGGGCCACGCAGTACACCCCGGTGGTTATCCTGAACGGGTATTCGAGGTTTACGCTAAGTAGGTACCCACCGAAGCCACGGCCAGCTATGCTAACGAGGTCTCTGATGATGTTCATGAGTGAGAGAGCCTTTCCTCTATGCTCTTTAGGGAGTATAGACATCGTGAATGCGGTGAAGAGGGGGCTGGCGACATTCATTATTATTGTGCGGGCAACGAATAACGCCATGGCTAGATAGTAGTTATTCACATAAGTTATGGCTACTAGTAACGGTAGGCTAGCGAATGCCACGTAAGCGTAGGTCTTCAGCGGGTTACCAACACGTTCACTGAGCTTAGGCATAGTAAGCATCAACGCCCCCATACCGAGGCTCTCGAAGAACTGCAGCGTCCCGAGCTCACCGCTACCAACACCGTACTTCAGCACGAAGTAGTAGTTAGCGTTGTGGATCGCTAGCGATGCACCCAAGGTAATCACGCCCTCAAACACTACGAGCTTGTAAAACGCTTGCCCTAAGGTCCTGAAGGCTAAGATAATGCCATGTAAGTCAACACCCGAGCTACGCCTAGACGTAGTTCCTACTTCCTCACGAAGACCCAGCAAGAATGAAGCGGGTAAGGGATTAAGTAACGCTATGATGAGTAGGCAGTAACGGTAGGATTCCAAAGTACTCACCGCGAGTACTGCCCCTAAACGCTCGGGAACCCAACCAAGGATCGCCCCCACGGCATTACCGAAACTCATGGAGGCGTACAGGTACGTGTAAGAATAATGAAAGCGCTCCTTACTCGTGATACGACTAACAAGAACTTCAATAGGGATCATGAATAACGCGTTTGACGCACCCACAAGCACCGAAGCAAGGTAAATTAAAGGTCTTAACCCTGATGCCGTGAGAGCATAACTAGCGCTCTCGAGGAGTAACGCGGCAAGCACGAGCGTGGATGCCCTATACCTGTCAGTGAGCCATCCAATAAGGAGAACCGAGGCAAGAGATGCCGCGGTAGTTAAACTCCCAAGTATGCCATACTCCACGGGACTGAAGCCCAGCAACCTAAGGTAGGGTGCCATGACGACGTAGGATAGCGTGGGCAATACCGTGCTAGTGAACGCGAATGCCGTGACTTTGCGCAAGCCTCTGCCATCGTCCGTACCCATCCCTGAACCCAACACACCTTGAACCTTAGCAGAGGAAAAAGTGTATTTCCTCAGCTACACCTCTCAAAACAGTCGGAAGACCGGGGATGGTGCAGGATGGTTCAAATAATAGATACTACGCTACGTGACGCCCATCAATCCCTAATAGCAACTAGGCTAAGGACAGAAGACATGATACCCATAGCAAAGGTAATCGACGAAGTAGGGTTCTACTCCCTCGAGGTATGGGGAGGTGCGACGTTTGATGCCTGCATAAGGTACCTTAAGGAGGACCCGTGGGAGCGCCTGAGAACCCTAAGGAGGGAGGTAAGGAAAACCAAGCTACAGATGCTCCTAAGGGGTCAGAACCTCGTAGGGTACCGCCACTACCCCGACGACGTTGTGGAGGCATTCGTTGAGAAGGCATATGACAACGGCATAGATATATTCAGGGTGTTTGACGCCCTGAACGACGTAAGGAACATGAGGACCTCAATAAGGAAGGCTAAGTCCGCAGGAGCAATAGTCCAAGGAGCTATCTCCTACACAGTCTCACCAGTCCATACCCTAGAGTACTACCTGAAGGTAACGGAGGAACTCCTCGCGCTTGAAGCAGACGTGATAACGATTAAGGACATGGCAGGCATACTCCGCCCTCACATCGGGGCCGAACTTGTGCGTGCGATAAAGAAGGAGTTCAATGTTCCAGTGAACGTCCACTCACACGCAACGGGCGGCGTGGCGGTCGCGACCTACGTGGAGGTGGTTAAGGCAGGTGCGGACTTCATAGACACAGCTATATCTCCACTAGCCTTCGGGACAGCGCAACCAGGAATACAGTCGGTACTCTACGCGCTACCAGACGACTTAAAGCCACAACTCAACGAGAAGGCAATACACGAGATCTCGAAGTACTTGAAGCACGTGCTGTTCGAGAAGTACGCTAAGCTCCTCAACCCTAGGGTCCTCCTCCCGAACCCGGATGTCGTTGTGCATCAGATACCGGGAGGAATGCTGTCGAACCTAGTTGCGCAACTAAAGCAGGAGGGCGCGTTAAGTAAGCTGGACGCCGTGCTTGATGAGGTTCCGAGGGTCCGCGCTGACTTGGGGTACCCGCCGCTCGTGACGCCCCTATCACAAATAGTGGGGACGCAGGCAGTACTCAATGTGCTTCTCGGCCGGTACAAGGTGATAGCTAAGGAGGTGAGGGACTACGTGAAGGGGCTTTACGGACGCCCACCAGCGCCGATAAAGGAGGAGATCAAGCGTATGGTGCTTAAGGGCGAGGAACCAATCACGATAAGACCGGCAGACCTCTTAGAACCGGCGTTAAGGAAGTGCGAGGAGGAAGTAGCTAGGAAAGGATACTTAAGGAAGTGGGAGGATGTGCTGACATACTGCCTCTTCCCTGAAGCAGCGGAGGAGTACTTCAAGTACAGGGAAGAGAAGCTAAGTCAAGCTAGTAAGGAGCAGTCCATACGTAAGGGAATGAGTTCCTTAGGGAGTCCGTGGACTCTTGCGTGGCGCCTCACTGAGTGGGACTGATGAATCTACGCTTTCTTCCGCTTAAGTTGTGCTACACCACACTTAGGGCAGATACCTGGCTTATCGAACACTGCACCGCATGCCGGGCAAACATAGACGTACCTTCTTGGCCTCCTGAGTGAGGCCCTCTTAACCCCCATCACCTCAGCCCCCAGCTTCAACGCCACGTTCTGAACGGAACGGTCATCACTAACAACGACTACCTTGAACCCCTTCTTAATTAGTGAGTATGCGATACCTAAGACCTTCAGATCAGTGGTTGAGAGTCTCCCTAGCTCACCAAGCGACTTAGCGACCCTGGCAACTCGCTGGAGCTCTGCCTTGGAGGGTTCAGCAACGACCACCTTGCCAGCGGCCAAACCTAGCTCCAGCGCCCTCCGGCTAGACTCATCCTTAACCTCGCTCAGCACCTCCGGTGTGGTGTATGCCTTACCCATCAATACGTTCTGGAGTCCTGCGAAGAAACCTGCAGCGTCTACAACGTAGGCCACTTCAGAGCCTTGCTTTCCCTTCCCCTTACATGCATCTCTCGAAGAGGCGGACGTAGTAATCACCCATGTAGAATCGAGCGAATAGCGCGGGGGTCGGTGCCTCCGTTATGGTGATTTCCTCACCCGGCCTGATTGTTATTGAGTAGTTCCCGTCGCTGACAACTTCAAGGCTGGGCGAGTCCCTCGACGCAACAACACGTACGGTGGACGTTGGGGGAAGCACTACTGGCCTGCAGCAGAAGGTTATGGGTGCTAGGGGCGTTACTATTATTGCACGCATCGTGGGTTCCACCACGGGTCCTCCAGCAGCTAGGCTGTATGCTGTCGAACCTATTGGCGGGGCGATTATTACCCCGTCGCCTACCAAGTAATATATTTCCTCACTGTCCTTCCACACATGGATCCTCGAGACCTTCGTTCTCGCCTCGCTCGACGTTACTATGGCGTACTCATTCAGTGCGTACGGCAAGGTGGTTCCACGCCAAGTGGCTTTGAGGCGCATGTACTTAACTATCTTGTACCGCCCGGTCACGATACGGTCAATCATGTCTGTGTACTCGAAGGGCGCGACATCGCAGAGGAACCCCCTCCTGCCGTACCTTATTGTGGCTATCGGTATGGCTTTATCGCCGAGAAGGTGCAGAGTGCTTAGGACAGTGCCGTCACCACCCACAGCCACTATTAGGTCCACGTCATCCTTGCCGAGCGTGAATTTCCTGTCCCAGTCGATCATCCTCGCAGCCCTTCGATCCACGTACATCTTAAGCCCGCTTAACTCGCCATAATCCAGTATTCGCTTAGTGAGTTCTATCGCCTGCGGACTATTGAACTTCGGAACCACCCCTACCCTCAAATCACTTAAGCACCAAAAGATAATGGGTGTTCAATGCAATTTATGTTTGGTATGCGGCGTGGCAAGGAGGGAGCGCTGTGTTAAGGTGCCGTTGAGGCAGGCTGAGCAGGCGTTAAGGCTACTTAGAGCACGTAACCTCGTCGCTAAGGGATTGAGGGCTCGCAGGGTGGGCGACTACTTGCTAATACCTTTAGCATGCTCCAGCAGTGATGCCGTGACTCTGCTGAGGGAGCACCTAGTGAGTGCTGAGGTCTGCGAGGAGCTATTTGAGGAAACAATGCTCGGAAAGACCTTCAAGGACTACCTCAAGGGGAAAATTCCTGGAGAATTGCTCGAGTCCATACCGTCATCCTACGACATTATCGGAGACATAGCGATCATTCAGCTTCCCGAGGAGGCCCTAAGGTACGGCGACGTCGTTGCTGAGGCCATAATGCGTGTCGCCAAGAACGTCAAGTCAGTGTATGCAGCAGGCCCCGTTGAGGGTAAGTACCGTGTGCGTAAGTTAATTCACTTGGGTGGTGAGCGGCGTACTGAGACGGTACATAAGGAGTACGGCGTGCTTATACGCGTTGACGTGGGTAAGACCTACTACAATCCATCCCTCTCGGAGGAGCACCGTAGGGTGGCATCCTTAGTTAGTGAGGGTGAGGATGTCGCTGACTTATTCTGCGGTGTTGGGCCCTTCACGCTACACATAATTACCACACGGAGGGCTAGGGTATTTGCGGTTGACGTAAACCCGTACGCGATAAAGTGCCTCATAGAGTCCCTGGAGCTTAACTCAAGGAAAATTAAGGGTAAGGCAGTACCCGTGATGGGTGACGTGCGGGATTTCCTAGCTGTGGTAGCCCCGGTATCGTTCGACAGGGTCATAATGAACCTCCCGCATGCAGCAGTAAGCTTCATTGGTGAGGTTCTAAGTAAGGTGAAGCCTGCCGGGTATCTTCACGTGTATACAGTAGCGCGAAGTGCGGGTGAGGCAAGAGAGGCAGTAATGAATGCAGTGCCGAACGACTCCAAGGTAGTGATCCTTGATGCCACGCGCGTCCTTGACTACGCTCCCCGCAAGTTCATCTACCGCGTTGACGTGCAGGTGAGGTAGTCCCAGAAGGCTTCAGGGGGATTCGTACTCATCACGTAAGTCAGCAAGGATGCGACACATCATCAGTTCCACCTTTAAATTAAGTTCAACGTAATTTAAACCGTGGTTCTCCGCGGGTGTTCGGAAATGACTAGGGTCGTCAAGGCCACCAGTAAGGAGGGTGAGTGGCTCGAGGAAGCGATACGTGTGCTACGATCCGGCGGGTTAGTTGCCTTCCCAACAGAAACTGTTTACGGTTTAGGAGCAGATGCCTTCAACGAATCAGCTGTACTCAAGGTGTTCGAGGTCAAGAAAAGGCCGTTAAGCGACGCCCTCATCCTGCACATTTCAGGCATGGAGATGGTGCCACAATGCGTCAGCGAATTCCCCGAAGACGCTGAGAGGCTGGCACAGAGGTTCTGGCCCGGCCCACTAACCCTAATTCTCAGCAAGGCAGAATCCGTCCCTAAGGTCGTGACCGGCGGGAGACGGAAAGTAGGCGTTAGGTGGCCCGCCCACCCTGTTGCCGAAGCGATAATATCTGGATTAGGCAGGCCCGTAGTTGCGCCCTCGGCAAACCTGTCAGGTAGGCCCTCACCCACCCGGGCTTCCGACGTTCTCGCAGATCTAGGAGGGCTCATCGATTTAATCGTTGACGGTGGGGAGACCCCCATAGGGATCGAGTCAACAGTACTGGACCTAACAGCGGATCCACCCACAATACTCAGGCCAGGAGCAATCCCTAGAGAGGAAATAGAAGACGTATTAGGTAGGTCAGTCGCACTTAAGCCAGGCACTGGATCATCTAAGAGGGCTAGGTACTCTCCCTCAAAGCAGTTAATTGTTGTGGAGGCACCCGCAAACCTTGCGGAAAGTGTTACCCTAAGGGAGTATGCGGAGAGAGTGTTGCGAGTAGCGTTGGAACTCTGCGGTGAGGGCGATGTCATACTGGCCAGCTCGGAGACTGCAGCAGTGTACATTACGTCCGGCCTTAAGGTCATTGATATTGGTTCGCGGAGTAACGCCCTAGACGTGGCTAGGAAGCTCTACAAGGCGCTACGCGTTGCTGAGGCCTTAGCTAAAACGTGCATTGTTGCTGAGGACTTCCCAGGCGGGGGTTTGTGGGTCGCGATAAGGTACAGGCTTCGCTCGGCCGCGTATAAGGTCGTGCCTTGGAGGTAAGGAACACCGTTTCCCGCCCTAGGTCATTGTGGATCTCTGTAGGGCGGTTCATCACGGTGTCTCTCCGCCAGAGGCGCTAAAGCCCCCAGCGGAGGTCACCAAGATAAACTAGTAAAGAAAAGATTATAGGTGTTTCGGGTGTATATCCTAGCTTGGTGAACTAAGTGAACTTGCCAAGATATGTTACTATTAGTTTAGATTTCCATAGCAATAATGAAGATGCTGAAGTATTGCTTTCTACTGCTTGGTTATCGAAGCTGGTAGCACACAGAGTGTTAGGGCTTGTGAAGGTAAATCCATTGCTCTCTGATTTATCGGAATACAAGTTCCTTGAGGTAATGAGGGGTAAGTGCTATGACATACTACCTAACCGTAGATATGTTGATGGAATATTAAAGCTAGTACACTCAACACTAAAATCAGCTAAAACGCTTAGAGTAGATATTGAGAAACTAGAGCTTAAGCAATGGTTACTATTCCAGAGCGATGGAGAACGAGGATATGCTAGGGGAAATCTAAACATTAGGCTACTAGACACGTACCATGTAAGAATCCTAGCTATAGGTTATGATAGAAAAACAAGGTATGTTGAGCTAGAGATTAATACTCCGAAGGGATGGAGGAAACTTGTAGAAACGCTTATTGATAGAGCTAGTAAGGGAGTAATCGGTTATCCCGCTAGAGTTGTTGTAAAAAATTACGGTATTGGTAAGAACAATCTTCATGTTCAAGGCGAAGTACAGGTTATGATACCATACGAGCTATATCTAGAAGTTATGAAGAGATACAGTAAACCTAGAGGAAATAATATTGCTGGAGTAGACGTTAATGTTAAGAGGCTAGATGCAGTGGTAATTAATAAGTATGGAAACCTAATATCCTACAGGACTTTCTGGTTAAAGGATGCTACATTTATGGGTGTTAAGAGGAAGCGTAGCTGGAGCTTAATTGGGGAGGAAATACATGCTCTATTGAAGTGGCTCTATAGTCAAGGAGTCTTAGTGATTGGTCTAGAGAATCCAGAGATAATAGGTTACTTAAGGTATTATTGGATAAGAAATGGTGAGAGGAAGGGAGGTAAGTGGAACTGGAAAGTCTCTATGTTCCGAAGCTCGATTATAGAGAGAATAGCATGGAAAGCCCCACTATACTCAATAAAGACAGTCTACGTAAACCCAAGAAACACAAGCAAAGAAGGAGAAAAAATAAGCAAGAAACTAGGACTCGATAAACACCTGGGCTCAGCATACGTAATAGCTAAAAGAACAATAAAGAACCTAGAAAGACCTTAAAAGACCTACAAATCAGAAACTGCACCTTACCCTCAGGGGTTCCGTCCTTCCTCGCAAGCCTCCTCGCTCTCGTAAAACACGCTCCTCCTTGCGACGACCTCAACGTAGTTTTCCGGTAGCACGATCTTACCGCCCTCACACGGGAACCTGTACGGTAACTCTATCTCGAGCTCGGCAACACCTAAGCTCAGAGATATTCTTAGACCATCAACGAACTCTAGATCCCTCAGCGTGCGCCCCATCATTATCTGCTTGAGCACGTATGCGGCGCCAGCTATCGTTAATTGCTCCCTACCCAGGTTCCTCGGGATCGCATTCGGAAGTCGCTTAGTTATGAGTTCCCAGGTCCTTCCCTTCGGCGGGTAGTCCCCCATGATCCCACCTATTACGACGGCATCGCAGTCCCGGAGGTCCTCCGGCGTCAATTCCTTCTCGCCCTTAGGGTCAAGGACTATAACTTTCTTGAGACCCCTTCGGGCAACGTACTCTACTACGTCCTCCGCGAACGTGGGGGCGAGCTTGCTTAGATCAGCCCTCATGTGCGGGTCCTTAACGTTAGTGAATACTACGGATCCCTTCAGCACCTTAACTACGTACCCGTATTCTGCGCGGAGCCATGGTGAGAGGCAGGGCTCTAGGTTCTCCACGATTACCGTGATACTCAGTATTTACGTCACCTCCGACCAAACGTTATTTTCTGTCGGGATGTAAAGAATTGCGGTGAGAGCGATGCGTGACCGCACCCGCAACGCGTTAACAGTGATGCTTGCAGTCATGGTAATTAGTGCGGTGCTTACAGGCTTCGTAAGTACGTTACCTTCCTGGGGCGCTGAGCCCTTCCCGTGTGGTGGTGTTGTGCGTGAGATGCACATACTTGCTGTCGGTGAGGCTAACGGCAAGTACTTCGGCGTCCCAACTCTTCTCAAGGTGGTCGTCACGCCCGGTGATGGTAAGGTGTACCTATCGACAGAGCCTCTGACTGAGGTGGACATGCAGGCATCCGCCAGGCTGGCAGCGCTGGTGGCGGCCTACGTAGCGGGCAAGAACTACTTCGACTACGATTACTTCATATCCGTAGTCTCGAACTCAACTATTGTTGGCGGACCTTCAGCAGGTGCTGCGATGACCGTGGCTATAGTGTCAGCGTTACTGGATAAACCCATTAACGAGTCGGTCGTTGAGACAGGGATGATCATGCCTGACGGTACTATAGGGCCTGTGGGCGGCATACCGGAGAAGCTGGACGCCGCGGCGGAGGTCGGCGCTAAGGTCATGTTAATACCTGCTGGCCAGCGGATCGCTTACAGCCTGTCCAAACACGCGTACGTGGACGTAGTAAAGTTGGGTGAGGAGAAGGGAGTGAAGGTCGTTGAGGTGTCAACTATTTATGATGCTCTTCACTGGTTCGGCATAGACATACCTAGACCACCTAAGGCCAAGGTGAAGCTACCCTCTGAGGTTATCAACGTGATTAAGGGATGGATTAACGAGTCAAAGAAACTCTACGATCAGATAAAGTCGCGTGCTGAATCAGAAGTCCTTAAGGCACCGCAGGTGTCGAGCGTCGTTAAGCAGTACCTTGAGAAGGCTAGGCAGTATTACGTTAATGGCTGGAAGGACCTAAAGCTTGGTAACTATTATTCTGCCGCGTCAGATTTCTTCGCCTCCAACATCTACGCGGACACGGCATATTGGGTGGCGGCGATAGCTGCAGGGGACGAGAGTTACGAAGCCCTAGTTAGTAGGGCTAAGGACGAATTAACTCACGCCCTAAACACGTACTACTCCGTCAGGAAGGACTTCCTCGGGAGTAACGTGAGGGACGTTGACATCGCTAAGTTAAGCGTGGCCGTCGAAATAGCTTCTAGGGCCCTTGACGCTAACGAGACGTTTAACTCGCTCCCGCAGACCGTAGTGAGCTACGACACGATCTACGATGCCGTCTACGCTTACTGGAGGGCTAAGACTGTGATGGACTGGACCAAGATGTACTACGCCGTGCCCGCATCCGGTATAACGGTGGATACGGAGTCCCTGAGAAGGCATGCATCCCTGCTAACGTACTTCGCCATGACCTCCGCATCCTACATAGAGTCGCTCGTAGGCCAGCAGTCAGCAGTGACGAAGGTCCTGGGAATGGCGGATAAGGCGAAACAGTTGCTCGACACCGACTACCTAGCCGCGCTGGCTGAAGCCCTGCGAGCATCAGCTTACGCGTCCGCCATGCTTAACACAGCCTTCACTACCGACGTGGGCGCAACGGCCGATAGGCTGAGAGACGCCGCGCTAGAGGCTGCGGGGGAAGCAGTAGCGTCAGGATTCAATCCAATCGTCGCGCTATCCTACGTGGAGCGTGGCGATACACTACGCGGGATCGACGACGCCAGCGCGGTGTACTTCTACGACCTAGCACTCATAAACACTATGTGGTACCTCATAATAGCCGGCAATAAGGTGCATGTAGTAACCACAGCACCTACATCAACGCCAACACCAGTAACTCCACAGTCAACGCAGACAACACAGACAGCGACCACGCCAGTAAGCACTACTACGACACACCAGGGGAGCCAGTCCACGACGACATTAACGAATACAGGCACGCAAAACACGAGTTCAGAAGCGTCCAGCTGGGCAACGAACCTTCCAGGAGGCGACGTGATGATAACCGCGATAGCTATAGGGATGGGGGCGTTACTGGGGGCTATTGCCGGTGCGATTCTCTCCAGGAGGCCGCGCTCTGAAGGGCAACAATAAAGAGGTTAATTATTCCTTTCCTTCCTACTCCGAACACGTAACACTCACTTCCTCGAACTTGCTCAATATCCCACTGGCGTAACGTTTCAATTCGTCGTCAGCAGTCATCACCCCGACGCCCTTCCCAGGCATTCCGTATACTATGCATTCCCCGTGCTTAACGAGTGTTAAGGCGTAGAGCGCTAGTAGATCCTCCTCTCCCTTAACCTTCACGAGAACTCTACCACCCCTCCTAGCAATACTGAAGGTCCTTCTTAAGGCATCCATGGCTTCCACAGTTATGTGTGCTGGCGGGTTACATACAGTCACTACCTCATCAAATAGCTCCTCACCGATCACCTCAGCATCACTTACGTCCCTCCTCAGAGTTCTCCCATCAATGATGCAGACGTCGGGCAGTAAGCCAGCATGTATTAGTGATCGGCACACCACGTCCCCCACAGCGATGACTATGTTGCACTCGCTGAGTAGGTGAAGGGTCTTCAACGCCGTCTCCCTGAAGTCACGTCCCTCCACAATAACGCCAGCTCCTTTACTTAACTTGCTCCTAACGTCCTCCGGCATCTTTAATGCCTTCAACCGTCCCTCATCCTCCCGCAGCAGCGATTACCTGCCCTTTCCGCCCACGTAGATAAGGTTTTTCGATGCCAGAACACCACCCTCCCTGAGCACTTCCCTCAACGCGGCATCGCTAGTTTCCCTAGCGACACCGGCGACAGCATCAACAAGTAACACGACCTCGTAACCAAGCTTCAGCGCGTCTAACGCCGTAGCCTTAACGCAGTAGTCGGTCGCCACACCACACACGAACACCCGCTTAACCCCTCTCAAGGTGAGGACGTAGTGAAGCTCGGTTCCATCGAACGCTGAGTACGCCTCCTTATCAGGCTGAGTGGCCTTAGAAATCACCACAGTGCCCTCAGGTAACCTAAGGTCCGGGTGGAACTCCGCTCCCTCAGTCCCGCGCACGCAGTGCTTCGGCCACGGACCTCCGAACTCCTTAAACGACATGTGGTTCGGCGGGTGCCAATCCCTGCTAGCAATGACGGGTAAACCCAACTCGCTGAACACCATTATGTACTCATTAATGCGGGGCACGATCCTGGAACATCCCGGCACAGGTAACGCACCGCCCTCGCAGAAGTCCCTCTGAACGTCAACCACTATCAGTGCTGAGTACCTGGTCACGCCGACAACGTAGTTGCTAATGCCTCCTGCACTCACGCGTGGTGCACCCCACGTAATATCGTGTTCCGGCAACTTTCATAGTTTCGTTTAGGCAATTAGAGATTAACGCTAATTTATACAAAAAAATACCCCTAAATAATACAAAAATAAGCAAAAATACTTGAGTAACACCGTTCGTGAAGGGGAGGAGTTACCCTAAGAATTTATAAGGAGTACTAGTATACCTACTAATCGGCGCTCACAACACACAGAAACGCCGCGGCTCAAGGCGGCGGCTGGGTCGGACGCGGGGTATAACCCCGGGAGTGAAGCACCGCCCTCCAGCCGCGGCGACAGTGACGTAAGGGCGCTCACAACGGGCATCACATGGGGGCCCGAATAACCTGGGGCACTAACCCCAGGACATTCGGGCCTGACAGGGGCCGCCTCGGACCACGTGTTAGGTAGGTCCCCACGCCCCGCGGCCTGCGGCCGCGATTCCGGTTGATCCTGCCGGACCCGACCGCTATCGGGGTGGGGCTAAGCCATGGGAGTCG
>WAOL01000071.1 GCA_015521295.1 Desulfurococcales archaeon | reverse complement strand
TACCCGCACTTCCTGCATACCCACCACACCTTCTTTCCTTTCTTGTAGAGGGTGCCTCCCTCTAGCTCGTTCAGTAGTTTCTTGAAGCGTTCCTCGTGGTGTTCCTCGGCCTTAGCTATGGCTCTTAGCCTGGCGGCTATGTCTGGGTAGCCCTCCTCCTCAGCCACCTTCGCGAAGTTCGGGTACATTTCGGTGTGCTCGTAGTGCTCACCCGCTATGGCGGCCTTCAGGTTCTCGACCGTGTCCCCTAGGGCGAGCGGGGCTGCGGCCTCAACGCTTAACGCGCCCTCAACGCCGTGCTCGCGCGCGAGTCTTAGGGCGAGTTCGTAGAGGGTTTCGGCGTGTTCCTTCTCGTTCTCAGCGGTTATCGTGAATATCTCGGCTATCTGCTCATACCCTTCCTTCCTGGCCTTGCTGGCGTAGAAGGTGTACCTGTTGCGGGCTTGTGACTCACCTATGAATGCCTTGATTAAGTTCTCGAGTGTTTTAGGGGTGGTCAAACCAATCACACGTAGTGAATTGTGGTTCGAGGTAATAAAGGGTGATGCTTGCCTTTACCCCTTGCCGAGGAGCTTGGGGATGTTTTCCTCGTAGGGCTTCCTAGCTATGCCTTTCTCCGTTATTATCCCCTCTACGAGTTCCGGAGGCGTTATGTCGAAGGCGGGGTTGAGGACGGGGACGTCTGGGACGGTTATCAGTAGCTTGCCTAGGACCCTACGCACCTCGTCCGGGTTCCTCTCCTCTATCACGACTTCCTCGACGGGGGTTTCGAGGTCGATGGTGGAGGTGGGTGCTGCTGAGTAGAAGGGAACGCCGTGCCTGTTGGCTAGCACGGCTATGGTGTAGGTCCCGATCTTATTGATCACGTGTCCCGTCCTCAGCACCCTGTCCGCGCCGACAAAGACCTTATTGACTAGCCCTTTACTCATGACGTACCCGACCATGTTATCCGTTATTAAGGTGACCGGTACCCCATCCCTAACTAACTCCCAGACAGTTAGGCGGGCACCCTGTAGTACGGGCCGTGTTTCCGTGGCTATTACCTTGATTTTCTTCCCTGATTCCCATGCAGCCCTTATCACGCCTAGCGCGGTTCCGTAACCTGCGGTAGCTAATGCCCCCGCGTTGCAGTGTGTCAGGATCGTGTCGCCGTCCTCTATGACCTCATTACCTACCCTCCCTATGGCTTTATTGACCTCCACGTCCTCCTCGAAGATCCGCACCGCCTCTTTAATTATAGCTCTCCTTAACTCCTCCGTGTCGCCGTAATTCCCTTCAAGCACCCTCCCCATACGCCTCAACGCCCAGAATAGGTTCACCGCTGTTGGCCTTGTCCTGCCGAGCCTTTCTATGGCTTTGCGGACGTCCGCCTTAAGCCCCTCAACGTCCCTAGCACCGGAGTAGAGGGCAGCTAGCGCGACGCCGAAGGCGGCGGCAACACCTATGGCTGGCGCGCCCCGGATCTCCATCCGCTCAATAGCTACAGCGACGCGCTCGTAATCCCTAGCCTCAACCCACTCCTCCTCCCAAGGGATCTTCAAAGTATTTATCCACCTTACCCTATCACCTAACCACTCAACAGGGTGTAACTCGGTCAAAACTAGCACCTTGGAGTAAACGTTGATTTAGAATAAATTAGTTTATGTGTAGGGTTCGAGGTTAATGACTAAGCGAGTAGTGAAGGTGAGGCGAGGCGAGGAAGGAAAACTACTGGTAAGTGAGGGTGAGGCCTTACTAAGCAAGCTGGACTTAGGGCATAAGTCAGTTCTGAAGGGTGTGTGGGTGCTTGACGTTGCTGAGGCAGCCTACCTAATATTCACCGAGGCCGCCCAACTAGAGGATGAGGAGGGCCCGCTCGACCTAGCTAGGCTATTCGCTAAGTACTCGAGGAGCAAGTACGACTGGATACGCTTCGTGGTACTACTAAACCTTAGGGAGCGAGGGAGGAGGGCCAAGGTAGGTTTCGGTGTTAACGACATCATCTACGGTAAAGGTAGTGACAAGACGATGGTCTTCGTAATTGAGGAGAACTCACCGCTCAGGGCAGGCGCGCTCATAGAGTGGACTAGGGACGCAATAATGAAGGGGTACGAGCCGGTGATAGCGGTGGTTGACGCGCACGGCGACGTAACTTATTACTCCACGCGAGTCCTTAAGGTAAGCGACCTGAGGGAGGTGGTCAAGAGTGCCTAAAATAAGGCTCGAACCTGTTCGAGGAATGCGTGACATAATACCCGAGGAGTCAACGGAGATACTCTGGCTTGAGAGGAAGTTCGCTGAGGTGGCGGAGCTCTACGGGTACGAGCCCGTAATAGCGCCCACGGTCGAACTCTTCAGCCTGTTCGAGGTTAAGTCAGGCCCGGAAATCAGGAGGAGCATGTACGTGTTCCAGGATAAGGCAGGGAGGACGGTGTGCTTAAGGCCGGAACTCACGGCGAGCATGGCCCGCATATACCTCAGGAGGCTTCAAACACTACCTAAGCCCGTGAAAATATTCTACGTAGGGTCGGCATTCAGGTACGAGGAACCTCAGCGAGGCAGGTACAGGGAGTTCATTCAAGCAGGAGTAGAGTACTTGGGCGAGGAGGGCGTTGCGGCGGACATAGAGCTGCTATTGCTGATAAGGGACTACCTGCGCGAGATAAGGTTCGTGGACTACAGCATTAAGCTCGGCCACATGGGCCTCTTCAGAGACCTATTCAGCATGTGGGGCATCCCGGAGGACGTGCAGGACGAGATAATACACTATATTGATAAGAAGGAGTTAGAGAGAGCAACCACGCTGCTGAGCGAGTACCCTAAGGCGAAGCCGGAAGTGATTAATGAACTATCAAAATGTAAGGGTAGTGACCCCCAGAAACTCACCTCATGCGCGGAGAGCGCGGGTCTCCCGGAGGAAGTGATGAAGCACGTGGAGCTACTAGCACACGTTACCAAAGTAACTCAAGCACTCGGTATCCCAGAGGTTTACGCTGACCTGGGTTTCGCTAGGGGGCTGGCCTACTACACCGGCCTAATCTTTGAGATCGTGCCCAAGAAGGCGCTTAGCCTAAGCGTTGGAGGTGGCGGCAGATACGACACGCTCGTATCGCTTTACGGAGGACCCGCAACCCCGGCGACAGGTTTCGCGTTAGGTATAGACAGGATCCACCTAACGCTCAAGGAATCCGGGTGGTCCTTGCCCGAGCGGAAAATTAAGGTGATGCTAGTGTCCTTAGAGAGCGACATATACGGCTACGTGGACCGCGTGGCCACCGCCCTAAGGTCGGCGGGGGTCGTCGTCAACGTGTTCCCGAGGCCTAAACTATCCTCCGCCCTAAGGGTAGCGTCCGAGAAAGGGTACGACTACGCAGTAATAATCGGGCGTAAGGAAGTGGAGGGAGGTTACGTGACGCTGAAGGACCTCCGCGAGAGGAAGCAGAAAATAGTTACCGTGGAGGAACTCAGGAAGGAGGTGGTCAAGGCTGAGTAAGCTACCCCCCGTGAAGGACGCGTTCGTGAGGCCCGACATGACTGTGAGGGAGCTCGTGGAGTACTACGGCGAAATCCACGGTTTTACCGCTGGGGACGTCTACCGCGCCGTACAGATACTTAAGGAGGGGGTGGAGGAGGCCGACCTACGCTTCCTATCATTCACAGGCAATATAGTCGCGACGGGTCTCAGGGGTGTCTTAGCCCAGTTAATAGATGCGAAGCTCTTCGACATCGTCATAACCACCTGCGGGACGCTGGACCACGACATAGCTAAGTCGATGGGTGGGAAGTACCTTAAGGGGTTCTTCGAGGCGGACGACGCTGAACTCAGGAAGGAGGGGTACCACAGGCTGGGGAACATATTCATACCGTTCGAGTCCTATGGGTTGACCGTGGAGCAATTTGTTAGTAAGTTAGTGCCAGAACTCACTAAGGTTAAGCTAGAGTGGGGCGTTAGGGAACTCATGGAAGAGGTCGGTAAGAGGTTAGCGAACGATAAGCACTCAATACTTGGGGCGGCGTACCGTTCCGGCACTAAGGTATATGTGCCAGGCATAGTTGATGGAGCGTTCGGAACAAACCTTTTCATTCAGTCGCAATTCACGGGACTTAAGATAAACCTCTTCAAGGACATGCAGGAACTCTCCGACGCCGTATTCTCGGCGAAGAAAAGCATGGCCCTCTGCTTGGGTGGTGGGATAAGCAAGCACCACACGATATGGTGGAACCAATTCAAGGAAGGTTTAGACTATTCCGTCTACATAACGACGGCGGTGGAGTGGGACGGGAGCCTAAGCGGGGCTAAGACTAGGGAAGCGATAACGTGGGGGAAGCTGAAGCCTGAAGGGAAGCACGTGACCCTTTATGGAGATGTTACGGTGCTCCTACCGATAATTGCGGCGTGCCTGATAAGGTAATCGAAAAGATAATCCTTACCTTGCTGATGGCTTAAAAGCATTTTTGCTCTTAACATTTCAGGTGGTGTGAGGGTGGCATCTGAAGCTACTGCTGAGAAGTTCAGGGCGCTGACTCCCTCCGAGTTTTTCTACAGGAATAGGGAGTTAGCTGGCTTCAGCAACCCCGCGAGGGCCCTATACCAGGCGGTAAGGGAGTTAGTTGAGAACGCGTTGGACGCCACGGACCCGCACGGTATTCACCCAACGATAAAGGTGATCCTACAGAAAGTCAGTGCCGAGAGGGACAACATATTCAGCATAAGCGTCGAGGATAACGGCATAGGGATACCCTCTGCCCAAGTGCCTAGGGCGTTCGGCCAGCTCCTCTACAGCTCGAAGTACGTCCTCAGGCAGACTCGAGGAATGTTCGGGCTCGGCGCTAAGATGGCTGTACTCTATGGGCAGATGACCACGGGCAGATCCGTTGAGGTGTTAACTTCCACAATCACTGCTAAGAACATATATTACTTCAACATAGCAATAGACGTCAAAACAAACACCCCGATAATTCACGAGAAGGGCGTCTACAGGAAGAACAACGGATGGCACGGAACGGTGGTTAAGCTTTACCTGGAGGGTGACTGGACCCGATCGAAATCTAAGATCTACGAGTACCTGAAGCGAACCGCGATAATCGCGCCATACGCGGAGATAGTCTTCGAGGACCCGGAAGGCACGATAACTTACTTCGAGCGAAGCACCCGTAAAATGCCTCCCCCACCAAGGGAAGTGAAGCCCCATCCAAAGGGCGTGGACATAGAAATGATGAGGATGATGCTGAAAGCGACGAAAACCAAGACACT
Source organism: Desulfurococcales archaeon (assembly GCA_015521295.1). GTDB lineage: Archaea > Thermoproteota > Thermoprotei_A > Sulfolobales > NBVN01 > WAOL01. The sequence continues at coordinate 10,897 of WAOL01000071.1, read as the reverse complement.
CCTAGAATTCCTCATAAAGGAGTTCCAAAGCGTTGGCGAGGTAACCGCGAGGAGGTTAATAGAGAACGCCGGGCTACTCCCCGATATGAAGCCACATGAGCTAAGCACGGAAGACGTTGAGAGGTTAGTCCGGGTAATCAAGAGTGACACCAAGATAAAGCCACCGAGCGCTAACCACCTTTCCTACGTGGGGGAGGAAATAATTAAGGTGGGTCTAAAGGCGATCCTAAAGCCAGAATTCGTGACTGCAGTTACCCGCAAACCCTCAGTGTATGAGGGCCACGCATTCATAGTTGAGGCCGGGCTAGCCTACGGCGGCGAAATACAGCCCGAGGACCGCCCCGTCCTCTACAGGTACGCCAATAAGATACCGTTACTCTATGACGAAGGCGCCGACGTAGCTAGGAAGGTCGTGGACAGGATTGACTGGAGCCACTACGGCGTGACGTTCCCAGCACCACTCGTTATACTAGTACACATATGCAGTACTAAGGTGCCCTACAAGGGCGTGGGTAAGGAGTCAGTGGCTGACGTGCCGGAGGTCGAGCATGAAATAGAGTTAGCCATAAGGGAAGTCGCTCGCAGGCTGAAGCGCTACCTCTCAAAGAAGAAGCGCGAAAGGGAAGAGGCTGAGAGAGCGGTGGCGATCGCCAAGTACATACCTGACGTCGCAAGAGGCTTAGCGAAAATCGTCAATAACGTGAGGGAGGAGATGATTGAGAAGGAACTCCTGAAGATGCTCAATATGAAGCTAAGGTCATTCAAGATTAATTCAGTGTCAGACGTAGTGGTAGGCATTGAGTGAGGGAGGTGAGTACAGTGTCCTACATGTCAGCAGTAGATATTAAGGCCCGGAAGAAAGCCCTTAAGAAAATAGAGAGGGCGTTCTCGAAGCTAGTTAAGGACATACTCTCCGGGAAAACACCGACGCTAGTAATAAGGAAGAGGACGTTGGCCAACACGGTTTTCGACGCTGAGAGGGGGTTACTTCGAATCGGTAACGCCACACTGAAGAGGTCATTCCTAAACGCCGGTGAAGCCAAGAAGTTCATGCAAACAGTACTGATCGCGAGCATAATACATGAGGCCTTGAAGAATGATGAGTACCCAACGATCAGGGACCTCTACTACAGAGGCAAGCACACCATAAGGTTCAGGGATTTAGCCACTGGCAGGGTTAGAGAGGAGAACACGTGGGACGAGCAGAAAGAATCTGACTCAGTGATACGGGATCTCGAAGTACTTATAGACATGCTGCGTGAGGAGATGCTGATACTAAGCAAGGAGAAAGGTAAGGTAGTAGGCGACATGAGGATAAAGTCCGGCGACGATATAATAGACTTAAGCAAGATGGGTCACGGCGCGTACTCCATAGAACCCACGCCGGACTTCATAGAGTTCAAGGACGTTAACGCGGAGTTCGTACTAGTTATAGAGAAGGACGCCGTGTTCCAGCAACTTCACAGAGCAGGTTTCTGGAAGAAGTATAAGGCGTTACTGATAACGAGCGCTGGTCAGCCAGACCGCGCCACACGAAGATTCGTTAGGAGACTTAGTGACGAGTTAGGCCTACCTATCTACATACTTACCGACGCCGACCCATACGGGTGGTACATATACAGTGTCTTCAAGGTCGGCTCAATAACCCTATCATACGAAAGTGAGCGGCTAGCCACACCATCAGCACGGTTCCTAGGGGTTTCAATGATCGATATATTCGGGAGTGATAAGTTAAAGAAGAAACCCTACCTTACGGAGGCTGAACGCAAGAACTACATAATTAAAGCAACGGACACCGACATAAAGAGGGCTAAGGAGCTGAAATCCTACGAGTGGTTCAGGACAAAGCGTTGGTTAGAGGAGATAAACATATTCCTTAAGAAGAAAGCTAAGCTCGAAATCGAAGCCTTAACGAGCAAAGGATTAAGGTTCCTCATGGACACATACATACCGGAGAAAATAGAGACGGGTGATTGGATTGCGTAACATGCCAGCAGAAGTTACCCGGGAGTTGAAGGTAATATTATCAGGTATTAATGCACGCATAGATCAAACACTCCTTAAGTACGATAGGTCCTGGAAGGACTACGAGAAATTCGTTGAGGAATCCGACCCGCACGGGTTCAGAAGCCTAGTAGTACCTCCAGCAATGGTGCAGTTCGTAGCCAGCATCGCTAAAACACCCGTAGCTGGTGTCGCGGGCTTCCCCCACGGTTACATGCCCGTTGAGTCTAAGTTAAAAGAAATAGACGTGATAGCGGAGAGCGGCGGAAAGGAGGTTGACGTGGTCATTAACGTGATAAACGTTAAGTCCGGTAAGTTCGATGCCCTAGAGAACGAATTGCGGAAGGTCGTGGATCGCGCCCACGAACTTGGGCTAGGCATAAAAGTAATAGTTGAGACTAGCGCGTTGAATGACGAAGAACTAAGAAAGGTCTCACTAGCTGTCGCGGAGTCTGGAGCAGACTTCATAAAGACGAACACGGGGTACGGTGCACGAGGAGCGTCATTGAGGGACGTGGTTCTAATACGAAGATTCGTCGGGGATAGAATCAAGGTTAAGGCGTCTGGAGGGATAAGGAACGCCGTGGACGCAGCGATGTTCATCCTTGTGGGTGCAGACGTAATAGGTACGTCATCAGGAATAAAGATTGCAGAGGATGCGAAAAGAATCCTAGAGTTACTTTAAGGGAGGATTAGATCAATTTACAACGCAACTAGCTTTAGGGTCACGTAACGAGTCAGGTCCGTTAACGTCACGATACCCTTGATTCTGTTTTCCTCCATGATTAGCACGCCACGTATGTTCTTCTCCACCATTAACTCGGCCGCCTTACCGACGCTTTCAGAGGGACTCACAGCCGGGACAAGCGGACGCATTATGTCGCCGACCCTAACGCGCTTCAGGAAGTCCTTGTCGCCGCTGTCAGCGAACTCATTAATGATGTCCACGAGAGTATTCACAAGCTCCGTCAGCGTGATTATGCCCACTACCTCACCGCTGGACGGATTGACCACCGGTAATGTTGAGAAGCCGTTATCTATCATGAGCCTCCTCACCATAATGAGTGAGTCGGTCTCTGAAACCCTAGTGACGGAGGACGTCATTATCTCCGTTACTGGGGTGCTGTCCCCACGAAGTAACCTAGCTATGTCCCACTTACTGAAGAGCGCTACCACCTCTCCCTCCCTCTCAGCAGGAACGCTGCTGATGTTGTTCTCAAGCATTACGCGAGCCGCTTTCGCCACGCTCGTGTCGTAGGGCAACTTAATCAATGGGTAACTCATGACTGACGAGACATGCAGCGTCGATATAGGCATTCTCGCGCTCCTTGAGGAGCCGACCTTAGACACAATATCTTTTAGGGTAACCATACCTTCAGCGCCGCGCTCGCCGTAAACCACTGCCCTATCGGCATCGTTTTTCCTTAGTACCTTAACTAGGTTGTAGAGGGAGTCATTCTTATGCACGCGCAGGAAGTCCTTGTCCCCGGCCTCCGAGATCGTTATTAGGTCTATCTCCAAGATCACATCCTCCTGATAGCTTGAATAATGTGCTTCTTCGTGAGTATACCCACTAAGTAATCGTGCTCATCAACAACCGGTAGCGTCCCTATACCGTTCTTCACCATGACGTCGGCAGCACGCGCTAAGTCCTCATTCGGCCTGATCGTGATTGGGTCAGGGGTCATGATGTCCCCAGCTAACGGTAACGTGTATATGCGTATGACCCCCTCAAAGCCCCTTCCAGTGATTCCGGAACGCTTGTAATACTTGACTCTCTTACGCGTTACGCTTTCCATGTTAAGGAACATTATATCAGACTTCGTTATGACTCCCACAGGCTTGTTGCCCTCAGTGACCACTACCTTGCCTAATCGTGTCTCGTTCATGAGGTCTATGACGTAGTAAAGGTTGTGTGTTTTCTGAACTGTCGGGACCTTCGGTTCCATGAAGTCATTCACCTTTGCCTTCCCGTGATACCTCTCGGCGTATGCCCTGATTAGGTCGGCCTTAGTTATTATGCCCACGGGCTTCCGCGACTTCTCTATAACAAGTAACGACCCTATATTCCTCCGTAACATTGCTTGGGCTGCAGCCTTAATGGTTCTGCCGGGCTGTATTGCGTACACTGGGTAAGACATGATTTCGTACGCCATGATGTTGGATAATGGCTTAATGTAGCGCTTCCTATTGTAGACTATCCTGATGAAGTCGCTCTTGCTTATTATTCCGGAGACGTTTCCGTTGTTATCTGTAATTACTATCTTACCTATGCGGTGCCGCATCATTAGGTTCCTTATGTGGGCTAGGTTATCGTTCTTATACGCGGTTATTACGGGGCTACTCATATACGTAACTACGCGGGGCGGCATGATCTACACCCTCCCATTAACCCGCTACTGTGCCGTAGAGGATGTCCCTTGCCGTAATTATTCCTTTTAGCTCACCCTCCTGAATCACCAGCAGCGACCCCACCTTCTTTACGTTCATTATCGACGCAGCCTCACCTATGTCGGCCTCAGGGCTTATGGTCAGAACATCCGTACGCATGACGTCAGAGACGGGAAGATCGAGTAGCTCGTCTATGGTCTTCCGCTTCAGTACCGTGAATACCTTGTGACTACCTATGAAACCTGTTATGTCCTTACATGACAGCATACCCGCTACGATGCCGTCCTTAACTACTGGTAACCTCCTCACACCGGTGTTTATCATGGTTTTCATCGCTTTGCCGAGGCTCATGTCCGCCGTCACGTATATTACGTTCTCGGTCATCACATCCTTTACCAGGACGCCCGTCACCTTGCCTGTTAAGTACTTTATTAGTGACCTCTCCGTTACGAGCCCAACGTACTTTCCATCCTTGTCGGTTACGGGTACGGCCCCAATACCGTATTTTATCATTACCTCGAGTAGTTGGGGTAAGGTCATGTCAGTCGAAACTGTTACTGGATTATTCCTCATTACGTTGTCTACAGGCACATCTAACGCATCGTAGACTGAGTTTAGGTTGCGGCTGAGTATTATGTTGTAGCGAGGCCCGCCACCCAGGTAGTCGATGATATCCATCCCCGTAACCACGCCACTCACGAGATCCTTTGATGATAGTATGGGTATTATCCTGTATCCTGACTCATACATGAGCTCAGTGACCTTTAGAATTGGTGTCTGCTCGGAGGCGGCAGGCACGTCCCGCAATATTACTGGTTGAAGTTCAGAGGGCTTCTTATGTATTCTATCATTGAAGTTCGGGGTCCCGTCACTGCGTAACCAGCGGTTCCTTTCACGTATTCTCCTGTATACGTATACCTTAACCAACTCTCTCAGACCTCCAAACAAGACTATCTAAGATAAGCTGAGCAAGCATCACCTCTATCTATGATCCCCACTAGCTGTCCCTTGTCATTAACTACCGGCACGCGTCCAATATCATTCCTAACCAGTATCATCGTCACCTCCACAAGCTTAGTGTAGGGCTTCACAGTTATCGGTGGGGATCTCATGGCCTCACTGACCCTCGCCCCGTGTCTGGGGCCGGACTCGGATTCCAGCTCTATTCTAGTATACCCTTTACGAAGCAGGTCATGCTGCGTTATGATTCCTACGACGTACATGTCCTTACGCCTGACTACCGGGAACCCGCTGTAGTTGAGTTTAACCATTTTCCTCCAGAGCTTACTTATGAAGTCATCCGGGTACACGTATTCCACGTCAGTAGTCATGATGTTCTCGGCCTTTAGGCTGTGCTTGGGATGATCCCTGTTAAGCACTTCCTTAAGGTAGGACGTTAGTGACAGGACACCGACGTACTTATTCGAAGGTTCCTTGGTGACAGGGACGAACCACTCGTCAAGTTCTATCATCACCTTAAATGCCCTCTCACCGTTCTCGTCTGGTTTAAACGTAAGCCTGGGGGTGTCCATGACGTCCTTTACCAAGGCATTCGACCTCGTTGAGGAGAGGGCAAGTACTTCCTTCCGCTCAATTACCCCTACGAGCGTGCCTGACTCGTTCACCACGGGGAGCATGCGGAGAGCGAGGTCACGCATTAGTGCTCGGGCATGCGTGAGTAAGTCATTAGGGGAGATCTTAGGGTAGAAGCGATCTACAAAGGAGAGTACACGCAATTTCACACCATTTTATGATCGGTTCCAAAGCATTTATCGTTTAACACCTAATAATACGGTGCCCTAATCGATGGAAAAACTTTTTAAGGATCCTTGATGGGCCGGGGATAAACTTAAGGAGGATCTCGGAATTCAAGTTGCCTAACCTGTACTTTAGCTTCTTAAGGAATGCGAGAAATTCATTAGCTATCTTAGCTGGGTGTTCATCTCCTGGCACCAATACGAAGTAAGCTATGGATTTCCTACGAACTAAGTTCTCCGGCCCAACCACTATGGTGTAGTACTTATTCTCGAGAACCTCCACACCTATTGCCAGCTCAAGCGGTATAGCACGTATATAGTTACGTTTGCCGTACACCATGAAGGACCCTGTCGGGAGGTATTGGCCGGGGGGTGGTGACTTGCTGACCTGCTTCCCCCAAACCCAGTAAGCATCGAGGGCGGCAACACCTTCATGCCATGCCTTGCTGTAGGAGACGGCAAGCACCGAAACCTCCCAGAGATCCTCTGGCGGTGGTTGCTTTCCTTCACACTTAATCACGAAGACGGGGGCACCATGTATGTCTGCGTGAAGGAAGATGTCATCATCATTTAAGTACTTCCTGACGACCTTCTCGTTTTGCTGCGCGTTTCTCCCTCCTATTGCTAGGAACCCATTTGACGTGATGATCCAGTGAAAGTGCATGTACCATTCACTTCTCGGAAGCAACGTGATTTTAGATTGTTCCTCCTCGAGGCGAGAGAGTTTTTCACGTAGTTTCTTCTCAAGATCATTTATCGCCTGTTCCGACCTCTCCACTTTCTTCGCGAGCTTGCCGTACTCCTTACGCATGCTGAAGTACGTGGAGTTAATGTCCTGAGTGACGCTGAGTTCAACTTCGACGTCATCGATAGTTACAGTGAATACGCCTTTACGGGGGTTGTAGGAATCCACATGACAAGAGTCCTTAACGTGTTCCCACCCGCTCTTCCTGACAGTATTGTGAACGCATTCCCAAATCTCTTCGAGTTTCGGATAGTTTCTCTCGAACACCGTTAAGATCCTCCTTAACCTCTCACGGCGTTCCTCGAGGGACCTCAGCTCGTTGAGGGCGTTTTCAATGGTTCTCTTAATCTTCTCGACCTCTGCGTCGGCTGGTGAAAGCGTCTTTCGCTTCTCGACCTCTGTCTCTAGCCTAGCGAAGTAATCGTCAATAGCTGCGTTAAGAGATTCGTAACTTAAGATACGGCATGCGGCAGGGATATTGCTTGGCTTGAATGGGTGGAACGCTACGGGCTTCCCGTCACACTCAATTATCACGGGGCTCGGCTCCTCCAGAACCTTAGTTATAAACTTAACAATCATTTCACGTATCTTCGCGACATCATTGAGGCTAACGGCACTCGCACTTAATCTACGAAGTTCCTCGCTTAGCACTTCATTAACTATCTCGGGTGGTATACCTAACCCACGTATTAGGGCCGAGCCTAGGGAGCCCCTCGACGCCGCTAACAATTCGTGCCACTTGCTAGGTGGTTCCTTCAGGGGGTTTGGAAGTGATGGCGGGTAAGCATAAGGCTTACCTGGCCTCACAACCCGGTCCTTAACCGTTAAGTCGGCAGTTGATACGAGCACCTTCCCTGAACCCTTATCTATCAATGCTACTATGCCCCTAGGCATTAATTCTATTATCAGTACCCCGGACTTCACGCCTCCTCCGCTAACCACTAGCTCTATAATGCGCTCGAACTCATGTTGACGTACCTCCACTATGCGGGAGTTCCTCAAGAACCTCCTAAAGATTGGTACACGCCCGCTGAGCCCCTTCTCACCAACGTATTTCGTTATGTTCGCTCTAACTCCAGGATCAGCACGTAGGAACAGCAACTTACCATCTCTCGTCCTCACCTTCAGGAAGAGGGCGTCCTTAGAGGAGCCCACAGAATAAATGTTATCTATGAAGGAGTTCGTAATCATCTCTGCTAGCTCCTTAGTCAGGACAGTAACATCCAAAGCCGATAACCTGTTCTTGGGTTTGACGCCTGTCACGGCTCCTCCCTTGAACTAGTGTTATTCTTAGGTTGCTGACACTTAACTATTCGTATGAGTTCACGCCCACCCCTAATGACGCTCTCGTAGAAGGGGCTTGAACTTCCATAGCACGCAGTCCTCTCCACCCCTTCACCACAAACTACGGTAAAGGCCATTATCCCGGAACCTCTGCAGAGACGCATGGCCTCCTGAACAAGATTATTCACCGGATCCTCACACCTGAAAACGGATATTGAGAATATTATATCAGCTACCCTATCCCGGAAAGGTAGGCTAGCGGCGTCCCCTGCAATTAGGTCTGTAATTACATCTAATTTGTTCACTCTCCTCTTTGCTATCTCTAAAATATTCAAGCTAAGGTCAATACCCACGTAGTAATATGTTCTCGTAGTAAACAATCTACCTAATTCCTCAGCTATCAACGACGTCCCACACCCAACGTCAATCACTACTAAGTCCTCTCTGCAGGGAATGCTCCCAGGCGCCTGAAGAACTGCAAAGATGTGGTCATACTTGCGTAATTGCTCATCACCATATAATTCATCATAAGAGGGTGCTATGGCGTCATACCACGTCATAACATCGTCTACCCTACTAGAGAGGGCCTTCACGGGGTCTTCCCTCCCCCGAGTTTTTCACGGTCATCCTAGGAACCTAACAAGTGCTTCGTAAGCGGCAACCCAAGCTATGAATTCCAAAGAGTAGTACAGCGTTATAGCCTTCTTTAAACATCCTTGGAAAGCGGCTCGCCGACATAGGATGTAGGTTATCGGGAAGTAACTCACAGCGTAAAGCCCAAGCAGTAATGCATCACCAGCCGGGCTTCCTAAGGTGGCGTGGATCAGGGGCGTTATGATAGCTAGCACAACGCCACTCACAATAGCAAGTATGGACTTCTGGATCGCTAATGTGCGTTCCACGCGTTTCGCATTATTCAAGGCTTCACTCATCTTAAATCACCGGGTGCTGCTTTACTGTGTGAAGTATTGCCGTAGTAGGCTAGCAGCGTCCTTTAATTGTTTTAGTATTCTTTCGAGCCCTTCCTTATCATCGCAGGCGATGCGTGTTGGTGTTGGCGGAGACGTTAGCGAGTACGTGTCAGCACTTCCTTTGATCGGCAGTATCTGTGTGGTTCGTCGGCGACACACAATGAGTGTGGGGACGCCATTAATTTCAAGTACTCCTCTCCCTTCATGGGTGCTCCTAACGTACCTAGCACATATTTTCTTGAGGTGTCTCTCAATTTCCCTAGGGCACCCGTGCTCTGGCGTTGTTTCTGAACGCGGTAAATCTTCGTGGGGTATGATAGCGGTAACAAGTGCCTCACAGTATGAAGATACCTGGTCAATTCTCTTTATGAGTTCCTTAATCTTACCTAGGGTGTCCCCGCCTAAACCGCTGAAATGTATGCGTGCATGAAATGCATTAGACGCTGGGTCGGTATACTTTATAAAGACGTTGTGTTCTTTGCAGGCTCTGTAAAGCTTTACGAAGCCTCCCTTGGAAACACCCATTATCTCTATGCGTAGAATTACTCGCATCCTCCAACACCCTCCAAGTATGCCACGGCATTTCGTATGAGGAGGTGTAGTAGCTTCTTAGGCACATTATAGTAAACTAAAGAGCGGTTTCCGTAGACCGTACTTACCTTAAGTTTGAAGATTTCGGGGCTATCTATTTCATCGACTAACCTGTTAATGGAGCTATCGTTAAGCCTGACCAATATTGACTTCCCTGAGTCGTACCTATCGGTGTACACTGTAACAACGTACGGAGTTCTAGATGCGACGTTAAAGCAGTCCTTAAAGAGATCGGACGCTAACTCAGGCAGCTCATCGGCCAGCGCCCACCTCTGCTGCCCATCGAAGGTATCGTAAAAGTAAACAACTCGAAGGTTCCCCCTAAACCTGCGCATAGCCTTCAACTTCCGCTCAACGTACTTCTCTGGCAGGCCCGTAATCTCCGAGATCTCTGCTACTGTGAGGGCCATGCCACGTAACGCTTCCGCTATAACATGCCATGAGCCACCATACCATGGCCTAAGTAGTGGTGCGTTAAGTATGAACTTGGCAATCGAGGAGAGCCCGCTCGCGCAAGCGGGTCTAATGCCGATTTCCCCGCGCAGAAATCTCCTCACCCTCTCCACGTTACCTGCACCATTATCAAACTCCCAAAGCACTTGCCTGATTGCCTCCCTCACCACTAATGGATGCTTCAAAGTGGCAAACGTTGGCAGTAGCTCCCTCAGCTTCATCTGAAAATGTGGGGAAATCTTTATGGCCTCCTTAATCAGGTCGTCCGGCTCTAAGGGCAGGTCCTTCATTGCCTTAAGGATCTCCTCGAAAGCCTCGACAGCTATGCCTACAGGAGAGACTTTCAGCTTAACCGTGCCCATACCGCCGGAAAGGGCGATGTATGATAGCACGTACCCGAGGAGTTCAAAGAACTTATGTCCCTGAGGACCGTAAAGTACTGTCATGTCCTCATACTTTTCCAGAAGCATGTGGTTCCCATCTACGCAGAACATCTTCGGGTTCACATGATTAGCGGTCCTTACGGCATTGAGTATATCATCGCTGCATGCTTGGCAAGCCTCGCAGTTGCAGAGGCATGAGAAGAAGTGCTCAGTTATTAAGTTGCTGTAGCTTAACAGGGATCCACGCCATGAAGGTATCTCGCCCTCGCCCTTAGCTGGCCTTACGTTCACGACCCTATGAATGACATCAATATTAAC
>WAOL01000070.1 GCA_015521295.1 Desulfurococcales archaeon | reverse complement strand
GTACTACTGTAGCCGCAAGCAAGCCTGGGTAAGTTGGCGTAGCTCCCGTCATTAAGTAAATCACGGTCATCGAGATCACCGAGGATATCAGCCCGAAAAGCGTTCCCCCAAGGGACTTCCCTAGCGCCACCGCTATCAAACGCATCGGGAACAGGAGGAGCCTCTCAAAGGATCCGAACCTCCGCTCAAACACTATCGACGACCCGGTCATTGAGGTCGAGCTAAAGAAGACTGAGAGAGCTAGCAGGCCAGGGGCGACCCAGGCAGAGTAAACACCCCTTTTAATCAGGAATGCTGCCGTGAACACCACCGGGAAGATTAGCCCCCAACTAACGGTTCCGGGCTTCATGTAGTATTCCTTCAAATCCTTCTTAGCAATGTAGTAGGCATGCATCAGCAGGCTCCTCAACCCGAACCACCACCAATAATGTTTAGGAAGACCTCCTCAGCATCAGCTCCTCTTAAGCTGATTAACTCTATGGATAATCCATGCCTCCTAGCGTAACTAGTTAAGGCCTCCAACGCTGTGAGAGGGTTCTGAACAATTAGCTTCACCCTCCCCCCGCTCTCCTCTAAACCCGCGATGCCGTCCATAACAGCCAACTCTCTTAAGGGTCCTCTACTGGGCGAGAAGCTCACCTCAATAACCTTAGTTGCTGAGAACCTTGACCTGAGCTCGGCAGGCGTCCCTACGGCGACAATTCTGCCTTTATTAATGACTGCTATCCTATCGCATAGCTCGAACGCCTCGTAAATATTGTGTGTTGTTAGGAATATCGTTAGCCCTTCCCTGTTGAGCTTCCTTATAAGCCCCCACACCTTCCTCCTACTGAGGACATCCAGCCCTAAGGTGGGTTCATCAAGGAACAGGAGCTTAGGCTCATGCATTAAGGCGGCAGCAATAGTTAACCTCCTCTTAAGCCCCTTCGATAAGTTCCTGAACTTCACATCTCTAAACCTCCTTAAGTCGAAGAGCTCAAGAAGCTCCTCAGCACGCTTAGCCCTCAGCCTTCGGGGAACACCGTACATCTCACCGTGAAATATTAGGTTGTCCCAGCAGGTAAGCTCCGAGTAAAGGTTGGAGGTGTCCGGCACTAACCCAATGAACCTCTTCACCTTCCGCCCATCTCTCGCCACATCATACCCGAATATCCTGGCGGTACCCCTGCTAATCCTAGTTAAGCCAGTCAGCATCCTGACGGTGGTTGTTTTCCCGGCCCCATTAGGGCCTAGGAACCCAAAGATTTCGCCCTCCCGGACACAGAAGCTGACACCATCAACGGCTTTGAAGTCGCCGTAGAACTTCGTTAACCCGTGGACTTCACACACGTAGTTCGTCATTGGCTATCCGCCTCTAGCCTTAGCTAATGGGGATGCACGTCGGTTCGAGCGGATGGCTTGAACAACTTGAGTAACGTCCTTAAGTAACCCTCCTGACTGAGTCCTTCAGGAGGGTTAAGCACATAGCATAGTAGTGCACCGAAGAAGGCCCTCACCTTAACTATGTTCTCCTTGCTAGAGTCCCCATAGACCTTACTAGCAATGGTGTTTAGTAACTTACCGCAGACCCTCAACACTTCACTTCCTATGACATCATTTATGTTAGCTAGTGCGAACGTATTTATTAGGAGAGCCCTCATCTCCTTAATCCCGTATTTGCTGAGGTAATTCACGCCCACGCACTCCAGCAGCCTCTCTCCCTTAAGGTTCTTGCTCACGCAACCCTCAATCACGTCCGTAGGCAGTGCCCTCCTTGCAACCTCTATGATTAGTTCGTCTTTAGTCCTAAAGTGCCAAAAAACTAAGCCTTTCGAGACGCCAGCCTCCCTTGCCACGAGGTCTACTGACGCTCTGAATCCGTGCTTTGCAAATACCTTCATGGCTGCCTCGACTATCGCTTCCTTAACATCATCCCTTTTTCTTGTCATATTCTCTGAACCGTATAGGTCGTAATACCGATAGTTAATAAATTTACCGTTTGGTCAAACTGACCAATCAGTTTGACTGACTGAAAAGTTAAAAATACTTTCAGAAACTCTCAGTGAGGGACGGGAGTTGAGGAGAGTAGAGCTCGTGGCAAGACATGTTAGGAAGTACCTTCTAGTGTATCTAATCCTAGTCATGGCTCTAGCTTTAGTGGCTGAGTCAGTTACGCATGTAGCTGAAGGCATGTCTAGGGCGAGTTACTCACAGCTAATTAAGGTTCTAGCGATAGTAACTATTCTCCCGTCGATGGTGTTGCTGAGGGGTGAGGAGATAGGTGAGGTGGCTAAGCTGTGGAGGGAGTCATTGTTAACTGTTATGTACGTGTACGTCTTAACCCCTATCCTCACGTGCTTGTTCGCGTCGATGTTCGGGGACAAGCTTGTAGGGGCAGGGTTCTTCGTTGCAAACCTAGTTCCAGCATCGTCGGCTTCCTTGGGGTACGTTATGCTTGCGTCAGGTAACATAGAGTTAGCGACGATGCTAATAGTGTTACTAGTGATTCTGGCAATACCTGTTATACCTGGTTATTTAACCCTATACTCTTCCTTATCCTCTGTCAGCATACCTGTAGGAAGCGTTATAGAGTCCCTCACACTGGTTCTGGTGGCTCCGCTAATAATTGGTCAGGGAGTTAGGTATGCCCTACGTAGGAGGAAGGGGGCTACGTACGTTGAGAATGAACTTAAGCCTTTCCTATCCCTCACGACGATGCTAAGCATGCTAGTTCTCGTAGCTCTCTTAGTAGCTCGAAAAGAGGCAGTACTATTTACTAAGCCCTTACTAGGTGTTGAGATATTCGTGTTTCAGCTAATCATAGTGCTTGTGTTAATAGGCGTTACCGTGACAGTGAATAAGTCACTGGGCATCACGTACGAGGAACACCAGGCAATGACTTTCGTAGCCATCACTAAGAACCAGAGTGTTGCTGCAGCAATAGCGGCATCGAACATGGGTGGGGCGGCAACGATACCCCCAGCACTAATACCTGTCATACAGCCTGTCCTCGCCATAACGTACCTCCATCTAGAGCATGTTGTGAGGAATGCGCTTAAGCCGAGCAGGGTAAGCTCTCCCGTCAAGAATCCCCGCGCCCCGCCAGTAATTGACGTTTCCGATAGGAACTACTTAAGTAGCAAGCAGATGTAACAAAAGCGTGTTTCTGCTAGGTAGTGAGGTTTTAAGCTACGATGTCGGGGTCGCTGTTTTCGTTTGGTTCTTAGCTAGTTCCTCAAGCATTCGTTCGAGGGTGCTTAACTCCTGGTAGAGCTTCCTTAGCTCCTCTTCCTGCTGCGCTATTCTCTGCTTGAGTTCCTGGATTTTCTGGAGGATCGCCCCTATGGTTGTGTTCCCTCCGGTGA
>WAOL01000069.1 GCA_015521295.1 Desulfurococcales archaeon | reverse complement strand
GTATACCGGCGATATCGTTCTACGCTAGAAGCGTGCTTGAGGCGACAGCGTTAGGGGTCGGGATGCTGACCTCCGCATTCTTCTTCGCTAGGGCCCTCTCAGCCATTGCCGCAGGCGGTGTAGCGGATAAGTACGGGTTTAAGGTGTCGCTTCTAGCCGCGGTGTGCTTTGCACTGAACGCACTCGCCGTCCAGCTGTACGGGCTCTCAAGTAACATAACCTGGTTCGTCGTTGTCAGGTTAATGCAGGGAGCCCTCAATGGGTTGGCGTGGGTATCAATGCAATACATGCTCGGTAGATTAGCCCCTAAGGACGTTCGCGGGCGTGCTTTCGCGGTTTACTTTGCTGCCGGCACATTCGGTACTGTCGCAGGTAACGCGCTATACTCAATGCTTTCCAACGCACCGCTGACTGCGTCGCTTGCGGCATCATCGCTTCTGTTCCTCGCCACATCCGCGTTGACTGTCTCGCTCTCGTTCCTTGTTAGGGGCGCTGAGGTGGAGGGCAGGGCTAAGGAGTCCGAGACGCACGGAGCTACAGGGGTACGGCCTTCCCCCATGCTTGGATTGGTCGCTATAGTTCCACTGGCGGTAGTGGTCGCAGGCTCCAGCATCATTGGCTCGGTAATTGGCGGTGACTTAACGTACGTGTACATTAAGGAGTTCCTAGATATCCCTAAGTACGCGGTTGCGGACGCCGTTGCTGTCTCAAGCATCGTTGCCCTCCTCGGAACCTACGCGCTTAGCTGGGTCTCAGACAAGGTGGGTGATAGGGTCTCCCTAAGGTTGTCGATATTGGTTGGGTTAGTGGGAGCGTTCATGATGGCGTTACCGTCACTCCCCCTAGTAATTACCGGTAGGGCATTAGCATCCGTAGGAGGCTCCGCGGTAATGTCCGTTAGTAGGAAGGTCGCTGTAACCTACTACGGGAAGAGAGGCGTTGCTGTCGGGGTAATAAACGCTACTGGTAATGCCGGTAAGGTCCTAGGCTCCTTAATCGCTGGGCACCTCTATGACGTGATGTCAGGCTGCGTTATCTCTGTAGGCACGCTTCCGGCCTCGTGCTTTATGCTAGCTATGGCGTCATTGCTGTTAATACCGTTGCTAGCGTCTGCAACGCTACCTTCAAGCAATAAGGGCTGAGGGGGAGCTCATTATTTAGTGTAGTATTAAAGGTTACCCTCCCAATATTTACGGTCGAGGGGGTTGCGGCGAAGGGCGCTGAGGCTGAGGAGGCTGAGGAGAATTAGGGAGTGGCGCGTTGATATCTCTGAGGAGGTTAAGAAGGACTTTAAGGAGGGTGCATTCTCACTTATCCTCTGTAATCTTGGTGACTACGTATCCGGTTTCTTCCTGCAGGTCTTCTCCCCGATAATTCAGTCGGCACCTATCCTCATCGCGTTGCTTCCTGCGGCAAGCGACGCTAGGGGAGACGTTTATTCCAGCTATGGGTCTAGGTTAGGCACGCTGCTTCACTTAGGTCTCGCCAAGAAGATGATTAGGGAGGAGTTGACAGCATTAGTAACGATATTAATAAGCATTAACTTCTGGGTTGGGGCGTTGACCGCTACTGTTGCTTGGGTCGTTAGCGCTGAAGCAGGCATCGAACCAACTACAACGATATTCACCGCTATGGCGTCGGCTGTTTTCTCCGCCGCATTCATGATTCCCGCAACAACATGGCTCGCCTTCACCGCCTTTAAGAGAGGCCTGGATCCAGATAACCTCGTCGCACCGATAGCGACTCTCTTTGGGGACATGATAACGGTCCCAACAATAATAGCTAGTTACGGGATAGCCACTAAACTACCCCCGCACCTTAGGGTAGTAATGATCACTACGCTCCTTAGCCTCGCAGTAATCATGACAGCATCCGTCGCCACTAAGTATAAGCGTAAAGGAATGTACGTTAGGGCATGGAGGATCATAAAACAGAACTTGCCCGTCATAATATTATCGACGTCGTTTAGCATGGCTGCAGGCGTAATCCTGCTGGTGAATATCGAAGCAATAATTCGGGGGTTGGGGGTCCTTGCAGTAATCCCCGCATTTCTGGAGGACGGAGGAGCCATAGCGTGCAGGTTTTCGGCGAGGCTCTCGACCTCCCTGCACTTGGGTAAGGTACGTGTTGAGGCCGTCCCGAGGGATAGGTGGGTTATCTCGCAATTCATAGTCAACGTGATTCACGCGGTAATGATTTTTGGGGCGCTAGGTGTTTTTGGTTACGCAATCGCGCTTTGGGGAGGCGCGACGCCTGCGTGGGGGTTCAAGGTATTCACTACGGTGCTACTTGCAGGGTTTATGCTCACCGCAATAATATCGGTGCTGACGTACTACGCAGCTATAGCGTCCTTCAAGGTCGGTATAGACCCAGATAACGTCCTAGCACCCATACTCACTAGCCTCGCCGACATCATAGGCACATCCAGCCTCGCAGCCGTTCTCCTCCTAATGATACACTGAATCACCGCAACATCTTTAAGCTGCATCAAGGATACTTTCGTGTTATTGCACGTAATCCTTATTAATTTCTGTGCTATAACACAAAATGGTGGGAACATGCCCGGATGGGGATGGAGAGGAGGATGGAGAGGGCCCTGGCCCGGAAACGGCCCCTTCAGCTACCTACCGCCGTGGCTAAGGCCTGGATGGGTATTCGGCAGAGGCGCGTGCTGGTGGCTCTTCGGGTACCCGTGGGGTGCTAGGTGGTGGTACTGGAGATACTGGGGATGGCCTGCCTGGGGCTGGGGATGGAGATGGCTATGGACCTACTACACCGCTAACCCAGCAACCTACACGTACTACCCGCCAACATGGTGGGTAACGTACTGGGGAGTCCCACCTTACTAAGCATAGTGCAAAACAGAACACGGATCAGGAGGTGATAATCATGAGTTATGGCTACGGTTACGGATGGGGATGGAGACGCTGGTGGAGATGGAGGGCATGGCAGTACGGCCCACCCTACGGCCCGCCAGGGCCTTGGTGGACTGAGAGACCTCCAGAGACCGAGAACGTAGAGAAGGAAACCCAAAGCAGGGAGGACGTAACGCAGAGAGGCTACTGGTACGGCCCGCCATACCCGCCACCCTACTACCCACCACCGTGGTGGGCAGCGCCGCCAGCGCCCTACCCATACCCCTACGGACCTCCGGCACCCCAGAGCCCCGAGGAAGAACTAGCGATGCTAGAGGAGTACAGGAAGGAACTCGAGGCTAGCTTAAAGGATCTGCAGGACGAACTGAGAAGCGTTGAGGAACGCATTGAGGAGTTAAAAAGGCTCATTAAGGAGAAGGGAGGTTGAATCCCCTAACTCAAAGTGCTTTTTCCATAGCTTTTATACCAATGAAATTCTCCCGCCTTATTTGAGTGCATTCACGGCAATAGTGATCGTTACGGCCGCTACCGCAGGTACCGCTAGTTCATCATCAACAGATCTCCTGCAAAGCCATTCCGCGACAGTTGACGTCGTTGCAGTGAGTAAGGCAATGAGTACCGGTAAACCTACTGCTAGACATGATGCTGTCCCAGCCAGAAACATGGCCGTGGTTCCAGCGAGGGTTTTTCGAGGAACAAGGGGGAGTTTAGGCCCGCCCACTGCCTTACCAACTATCGCTGCTGCGGCATCCCCGAAGGCTGAAACCATGACCGACGCGGCGGCATGTATGGGTGGGAGTAGCGCTACTAGGAGTAACGTTATTCCCCAGAAGTACGTGGCTCCTCGGAAGTGCTTCCCCTTAATCTCCTCCTCACGAGCCATCATCATGTAGGTATGGTACGCTATGGGAACCTTGAACCTCGTGTTTATCCTTAAGCTTACTTCATGGAGTAAGTATAGGGTGAAGAAGAACGCCGCTATGGGGACTGAGACTAGCTTCCCGCCCCAAACAACTACGGGGATCGCCATGACCCCCGGTATTATGTGGATAGACTTCCTCTTCACTTCCCGCACGACCTCGTCCCATCTACTCACGGCAAGCACCCCGCGATGAAGGCTAATAGGCCTGCCAGGAGCGGTAACTTTAGAATTCGAGTTGCTCTCCACGCATTACGTACAGGGTTAGACAGCATCATAGCTGAAGCGATGAGCACGGGCACGTCAACGCCGAGGAAAGCGAACACAGAGTACGCGGCCGTGTTTGAGCAGTACCCAAGGATCGCTGGTAGCGGGCTTATCGCGACAAGCATGTAAAGCACTACTGTCCCGCAGAGTACTGCCGCACCGACTCCCAAGCTTGATGCGATGGTCCGTATACCGTATCTGGAGTCGCCGCTCACATCCTCAACACCCTTGTAGAGCTCCCTCCCAAGGATCACAAGAAAAGCGTATATGCTCGGCATTAACGAGTACGCGGGATTAGGCGCAACAATACCGCCGTAAATAATGACGAGGAGTGAAAGGAACGCTATTACTACGTTACCCGGGAGCCCTAACCTCTTCAACCTCCATGAGTAAGCATACAGGAGTAGGGCAGCAACCAGCGCTACGAGGAAGCACTTCAAAGAAACGAATAACGCCACAGCTAACCCCGTAAGTGTTAGCGAGGCCCAAGCATTCCTTGCCTCAGCCAATGAAATCCTGCCTGAAGGTATCGGGCGCCATGGCTTACTCACGGTGTCCGGCCCGACATCAAAGTAATCGTTTATTACGTTCCCCGCAGCACCTATTAGCGCTGCCGATAACGTAAGGAGCAGCGCCTCCAGCAAGTCATGCCCACCGGACACGAAGTACCCTGTTAGGGCGCCCACACCGATAACTGTGGAGTTCCCTGGCCTGATAATCTCTACCCACGCACGTACTTTCTTGAGGCCCACACGTGGAGTCATCAATGACTTACGGCGTGCTGGAATTAAAGCTTGTTGCTGGCAGCGAATACCCAATTCACACTAATGCTGATCCTCACATCTGTGAAGAACTTTACCATTTCAAGAACTATCTGGTTAATGCCAATATTGAAGAGCACGGCAAGTTAGACAGGCAGAAGCCTTAGATAAAGTGCCTACCACTGCCTCGATAGCCCAGCTACACAGTACTAATTTTAGCAACCTTCACCTTAGTCCTAAGTTATCCTAGCTTAAATCCATGCTTTGTCAGTTTAAGCATGAATCTTCGGGCATTCTCAAGCATGTCGTGATCATTATTGAAGAACACGTAGGCCTTCTCAATACTCAGCTCGCTTAGAACTGAGGCCACCTCATCTAGTTCCTCGTCGGTGTAGTAGTGAGCGTACCAGAATTCTCGTCCATGCATGCGTACGTAAGCCGCCGGCCCGGATGACCGTACGTATGTCGCCTGCGGCGAGTCAACACTAACGTATGTTACTCCAAGCGAAGCACAGAACTCTACCCACTCGTCACTAAACCATGACTCATCCCTAAACTCGACAGCTACGCGCCATTCCCCAACATCCTTAACCGCTTCCTTGAGGAAGGACGTAAGTCTGGTGATGAAGGGTTCCGTGGGTCTTGCCCTAGGTGGTAGCTGGAGGAGGTAGAAGTCCACGTACTTGTCTAGGGGCTTCATAGTTCTTAGGAAGGCTCTCCAGGGCTTTAATGCCCGCTCATTAAGTAGGTGGACATGAGTCACTAGCCTAGTTACCTTCACCGCCCACCTCATCCTGCCGTTGGTGAGGCGCTCTGTCTTACTTGCCCATGACTTAACCTGATTAGGGAACGGGAATCTGTAGAAGCTCGCGTTGAGTTCAACCGCGTTTAGGTTAGAGTACTTAGCGTACCAGTCGAAGCCATCAGGATTCCAGTCATACATCCACCCACTGGTGCCGACGTATGCCGTAGGCGTGGGCACCACGCCCCTTACTCGCACTTGAGTCCGCTTTCCTTCATCGCCTTCTTAAGTATTTCCGAGCATTCTGCTAGTGCTTTACTTAGTATTTCTTTCTGCTCGTCACTTAACGTGCTGAGGGACTCCATGATCGTTCCTAAGCACTCCATGAGTTCCATACCGCCTAACTCGGTGAATTGGCGTACGGCTGATGCTTTAAGCAAGACATCCCTTAGTTCGTCCATGTGCTTCTTAAGGTATTCCTTGCCTCTTTCCGTGAGGCTGTAGACACGTACAGCCTTCCTACCCTTCCCGTGGGATTCCTCGATTACCTTAATTAGGCCTTCCTCCCGCATGACCTTGAGTAGAGGGTAGAGTGACCCTGGGCTCGGTGAGTTGACACCGAATAACTCGCCTATGCTCTTCATTAACCCGTACCCGTGCATCGGCTGCTTTTCTAAGTAATGCAGTACGAGTAGCCTCAGCCTCTCGACCTCGATAGGTGACTTCCTTTCTGGCGCCAACCTATCGACCGACATAAGTCTTTTACTAGCTAGCTTAAGTGCGTTGCTGTTAGCACTGGTACCGGGTTGAAGAAAAATTAGTGTGCCGGTGAAAAATATTTTTAGTTATCCCTTACTCTACACTTCATGGTGTCCTTTGAGTGGAGGGTTTTGTGAGCCTAGCGCTCTCCTGCCTGATCCCCCTGTACATCGTCGCAATAGTCCTGTATGCTGTTAGGGTATTAAAGGGCCCTACGGTGTCAGATAGGGTTTTAGCTGTGGACGCCTTGGGCTTCGACCTAGCGGCGTTCCTCACGATTCTTTCCGTGCTGTTTAGAGCGCCCATAATGGTGACGACCGCGTTAGTACTGGCGCTCTGGATCTACGCCCTAGACATCTACGTAGCAAAGTACCTAGAGTCTAAAGAGATGGGTGATTGAAATGTTATGGGAAACCGTGTGCTCGGTGGTTGGCCTCATACTCGTGGCGGTAGGTGCTTTCTGCGACATAGCGGCAGCCATAGGGATTAACAGGTTCCCGAATTTCTTTGTTAGGCTCCATGCCGCCACCGTTGGGGCCATAGGTGGTGCTGTGGTACCGACTTTCGGGGCCGGTCTGATAGCCCTAGGGTCGCCTGAGTTAGGGAATTACAGGTTCTTCGTTGCTGGTGTTTCCTTCACTACAGGGTTAATGATAATGATTTTAGGGCAGGCAGGTGCTCACGCGTTAGCTAGAGCCACGCTGAAGGCTAAGGCAGCGCCTCTTGAGCCGTGCGTTCATAACGCATTAAGGGAGAGGGAAGAGGTGAGGGGTGAATGATTGACCTCATTGCCGCACTCTTAATGGCTGTGGCTGCGGTAACGTCCATAGTGTTCACGTACTTAGCTGTGGTTGAGAAGAACTTAGTTCAGGCGGTGGTGTTCTCGGCTGTTCAGAGCACCATGTACGCGCTGATCTACTTCCTCTTAATGGCTCCTGATATTGTGCTGGTCTACTTGCCCGTGGGTGTCGGTATATACCCGGCCATCGTATTACTCTTAATTAAGAAAACTGATAAGGTGGATGAATAGCCATGAAGGTCACAGATCTTGTCGTTGCGGCCTCAATCGTCGCGCTTGCCCTCCTGCTTAGTTACGCAATGTTCTTGGGCGGGATAGGGCCGGTACCTGTGAGGTCTGAGTTGAGAACCTTGGCCTTGAACTATATCCTGCTAACATACAATCCTGTGAAGGTCGTTTACAGTGCTTTAGCTCCTGAAGGGGTCACAGCTATCGTGTGGGACTACAGAGGACTTGACACGTACTTCGAGACCGCCGTTATGTTCCTAGCGATAATCTCGGTGGTCGCACTAACGCACGGGTGTAAGGTGAGGATAGGGCTAGGTAAGGGAGGGATGTCATTAATAGTTAAGACCACCACACGCGTATTAATGCCACTCATAGTGCTGGCCGGCATATCGATAACCATGCATGGGTGGCTAACCCCTGGCGGAGGCTTTCAAGGCGGCGCGACGATAGCCGTAGCTACAGTCCTAGCCCTCGTCACATACTCCATTGATACCCTAGCGAAGCACGGCATACGTAAGAGGGTGCTCTTAGCAATGAGGAGCACGGGCCTCATAGGTATAGCACTGACCGCTGTCGCCCTACTCATCATTGGTCTTGCCATCGGTGTTAACGCGTACATCTTCCAGAACCAGAAACGCATAGGCTCACCACTAGCGTTTCCAGCTTACTTCAGCGGAACACCTACTGGAGGATCGTTACTTTTCTATAACTTGTTTGAGGCGTTTGCTGTGAGTGCCGGTCTCTCGTTAGCGATAATAGTGACGTCTCTTCGGGAGAAGGAGGTTAAGGAGACCTTGAGGGGTGAGGGTGTTGAATGAGTTAATCATTCCGTACTTACTGACGGTGGTTTTCGTTTCCTTCGTGATTAACCTAGTGATAGCTTTGTATGGTATCTTCGCCAGACCGACGCTCGTGAAGAAGATCATAGCGCTGACGATATTCTCTGACAGCCTCAATAGCTTAGCCATATTCGTGGGTTACAGGGTAGTTTCAGGGAGAGTTCCGGCACCTCCTGTCGTCGTGAATTACACTAGCCCCCAAGGACCCGCTCAGCTGGCTAAGGTCGCGGTGGATCCACTACCTCAGGCCTTGGTCCTCACAGCCATAGTAATAGGCCTCGCGGTCACGCTCTTCATGGTTAAGGTGACGATGCAGGTTCATAGGGTCTACGGAACGACTAGTGTCCGCAAGCTTGAGCGTATCGAGTACGTCAATAAGGAAGAGAAGAGCGAGGGGGTGGTTGAGTGATGAAAGCGTTAACGTATGTGGGGGCTTTCCTGTTCTTCCTTGCCTTTTACCTGTTATTTTCCGGCTCCGTAAGCCTATATGACATCACGGTTGGGTGTGTTGCTTCCGCAATACTTACGGTGCTTTACGCCAGGATAATGTACGGCAGGGATCTGAAGCCCTCTGACATCGCTAAGGTCGGGCACTTAATCAAGTACTTCTTCTGGTACATGTTTGTGGCGGAGCCTAAGGCTCATGCAGACGTGATTAAAAGGGCCTTAAGTCCTTCCATGCCCATAAACCCAGGCATAGTTGAGGTTCCCTTCGACGTTAAGAGTGACTTCTCGATAACCCTCATAGCTGGATCAATAACCAACACTCCCGGCACCGTGACTGTTGAGGTCGATAAGAGTAGGAAGGTGCTCTATGTGCACTGGATCGATGTTAAGGTTACGGAGCCCGAGGCT
This sequence comes from Desulfurococcales archaeon, assembly GCA_015521295.1. Taxonomy (GTDB): domain Archaea; phylum Thermoproteota; class Thermoprotei_A; order Sulfolobales; family NBVN01; genus WAOL01. Next base: position 2,458 of record WAOL01000069.1, on the reverse strand, counting down.
GTGCGTGAGCACGTCTCACGCGACTTCGAGAAACACGCGTCGCGAATTTGGGGGTGATGGTGTATGGATGTGAATGTATTCGTTGGTGTCCTCCCGCTTTACCTGATCGCTGCCGCGTTCGCCTTACCTGTCTTCACGCTCTTCATCAAGGATAGGCGGTTCTTCGAGGGATACGGCATCGTAGCTGCGGGCATAGCATTAGCGATTTCCGCTAAGGTCCTCATGGATGTGACTAGGGAGGGCATACAGAAGTACTACTTCGGCGGGTTCCCACCGCCTCTCGGCATTGCATACGAGGTTGACAAAATGGGGGCGTTATTGGGGTTTGTGGCGTCCCTCATAGTCTTCATCACCACAGTCTACAGCGCATGGTTCATGAGGGTTAAGGGTGTCGAGTGGTACTATGCGCTACTCCTAGGCATAGAGGCGGGCTCTGTCGGTGTACTCTACACAGGCGACTTCTTCAACATCTTCGTCATGCTTGAGGTGCTATCCATAAGCGCGTACGGGCTCGTGTCATTCTACAGGTGGAGGGGTAAGTCCCTCAGCGCCTCCATAGAGTACGCCATAGTGGGTTCAGTAGCGACAGGCCTCTACTTCCTCGCGGTGGTCTTCCTTTACGGGGCCTTCGGTACGCTTAACTTAGCGGACCTAACCGCGAAGGCTATGAGTGACGGTGGATACGTTAATCAGTGGAGTGGGGGGCTATTCGGCAATGCTGTCGTTGCTTCCGCGGTGGCGTTAGCGTTAACGATGTGGACGATAACCTTCAAGTCAGCGATCTTCCCGAATTACTTCTGGTTGCCTGACGTCGTGCCTGAGGCACCCACACCAGTCTCAGCAATATTCGTTGCGGTTGCTGAGGTTCTGGGTGTGTACCTCTTCGTCAGGTTCATGTACACCGTCTTCTCGCCGCAGAGCCTGCTAAGCGGGGAGTTAAGGACGTACTTCCTAGTGTTCCTCCACATACTCGGCATTGTCTCCGCATTCATAGGTGCGTTAGTCCTCAACATTCAGAGCGACGCTAAGAAATTCATAGCGTACAGCACCGTTAACCAGATGGGCTTCGTCTTCATGGGATTAACGCTAGGCACTAAGGAAGGAGTAGTGGCTGGACTATACCACCTACTCTCAAATTCCTTCGGTGAAGCCCTACTCTTCTACTGCGTTGGCGTAGCAATATGGCTTAAGGGCAGGTCATTAACCGATGCGGGAGTGTTGAGACGTAATCCTGTCATCGCGGCGGGTTTAGTGGTCGGTCTCCTGAACCTCTTCGGATTACCTCCCTTCATGGGGTTCTTCAGCAAGTACATGCTGTTCAAGGCGTGCCTTGATAGGGGATACATAGTGAGCGCCGTGCTAATCCTAGTCATAACGGGCATATCGTTAATAGGGTACGCAAGGTTCCTACGCGGACTACTCTCCGGACCTTCAGAGGCTGTGCGGAGCAGGAACCTCATAGTGCCGCTAATTATTGTGGCGTTCATTACCGCAGTGATAGTGCTGTTAGGTGTGGGCTTCGAGCACGTTATACACTACCTTAACGGCGTTGTTAGGATGGTATTCGATTCAGGAACATACGTCATGAATGGGGTGTATCCTTCTTGATGATGTTAAAGGAAAAACATTCAATCAAGAATTTTAACATTCTTTACGAGCAACCAACAAAATTTTTAACAGAGTACCAATAAAGACAAGGTGAGTAGAAGATTGAAGTTTGCATTTCTTTGTAAGGAGAAGGGCTCCGAAGGCCGCGGTAAAGTAGCGATAGTGGGCGCGGGCCCTGCAGGCCTTGCGGCGGCCGGATACCTTGTGTGTAAGGGTTATGATGTGGAGGTATTCGATAAGTTACCCTTACCCGGAGGCTTAATGACCTTCGCAATACCATCCTACAGGATCAGGCTCGCGACCGTGCTGGAAGGCGTTGAGGATCTCAAGAAGAACTTCGGTGTCCAGTTCCATCTGTCTACTAAGGTCGTGTGCGGTAAAAGACATGATGAGGGCGACGACTTCGCAAAGAATGAAGTACGGCTGAGCAATCTAGTCAATGAATTTGATGCTGTACTGATAGCGACCGGGACCTGGCAGTCTAGGAAGATGAAGATTCCGGGTGAGGACGCCGAGGGTGTTGAGACCGCGCTAGAGTATCTTTTTAAGGTTAGGGCCCATGAGTACGGTTTAATGCCTGAACCCCCCGTACCGAGGAGGGTTATTGTCGTTGGCGGCGGCCTCTCAGCCGTGGATGCAGCGGAAGTGTCGCTCGAGAGGGGCTCCGAGGTTGTTTACCTAATGTATAGGAGGAGTATCCAGCAGGCACCTGCGGGAGTGTATGAGATAAAGAGGTTGATTAGGAAGGGGGTGAAGTGGATGGAGCTAGCTAACCCGACGAGGATAATTACTGAGAACGGTAAGGTCAAGGCTGTTGAGGCCATAAGGATGAAGTTGGGTGAGCCTGACG
>WAOL01000068.1 GCA_015521295.1 Desulfurococcales archaeon | reverse complement strand
TGGTTATCGCTCCAGTCACGCCAGCTAGGGATGGCCATCATTATAGTGCCGGCTGGCCTGCCACTGAGTGTGGTGGAGGTCGTGCGTGAGGTGTTGGGGCTTCAAGTCTGTTCAGGCCGAAGCAGCACGGGGTACGCGTACCTGAGCTACTGGAGGAGTGGGTGGTGAGCGTGCGCTAAGGTGAGGGCAGTCATTAGTGACTGCAGCCCGTACCAGGCGGCGGTCACGTTAACCGCCTCAACAGTAATGTATAATAAGGTCGTCGAGCTGAGCGTTGAGTGCGGATCCACACCTCAGGAAATCTGCGTGGCTAACGCGGCACTCCCCCACGCACTAGGGGGTAGGGAGGGCAGGGTAACTAGGCTCAAGCTACTCGCCAGCACCGCAGGCAGGTGTGTCCCTGTCACGGTACCGGCTGAAGAGCTTAGCCTGACCAGGACAGCGTTTGGGGAGAGAACCCTTGGTGTGTGGTGAGGTAGGGCTTGAGGTCGCCGCCCTAGCCGAGGTCATCACAGCAATCCATTATAGGGCTAGGGAACGGAGCGTGCAGAGGTAACCATGTTTAAGACCCTAGGCAGGGGTCCCACAAGGTTTAAACGCTTTTTACCTGGACAATCAGGTAAATCCTGGTGAATCATATTGGGCCAGGTAGTCAGGGTGTCTAAGAAGCTGGCGATCTACATCCCTAAAGCAGTGGCTGAGCAACTCAATATCTCGGAGGGTGATAAGTTACTGCTGGAGGTAAGGGACGGGAAAATAATCCTAGGCCCCATACCTAAGCTACTGGTGAGGAGGCGTTACTGGAGTGAAACCACCGTCGAGGAGGTCGAGGCTGAGTCCGAGGAACTCATTAAGTTAGCTGAGGGAGAGTGAGTGGACAGGGTAGTTATAGATACCGCCTATGTTCTCCCCTTATTCGGGATCCGCGTGACTAACATAGATAACGACCTCCTGTATAAGCTAAGCGATAAAGAATACGTACTCATGTATCCAGAGCTCCTAATTACTGAGCTGGTCGGGAAGATCGGTAAGAACATGAGGAAGGGGAGATTAAGGGAAATACCGCTCTCCGTAACTGAAGCGCTTGAAGCACTCCTCCTAGAGACAGACATCCTGCTAATCAAGCCCAAGCGAGAACACTTAGAAACAGCAATTAAGCTCAAGGTACTCGGGCACGACGACATGTTTGACAACATACTTTACGCCACCGCCATCCATGAGAAGGCAATGCTCCTCATGAAGGACCCAACGTTCGAATCATTCCTTAAGAAGCACAAGCTACGCACTGACATCATAGTGAAAGAGGAAATACTTAATGACTTAATGAAGTAACCATGACGGATATTCACAATTCGTCAACAACATCTACACAGGGATGAAGCGCTTTATGCCGCTCACCCTAAACTATTTGCTCTAACTTACTAAGTCATAGGTAGTGCTTGAGGGTAACGGCACGGAACCTAATCCGAGCCTAGGCTACGCCTACACAGGCTTGGGGCGCGACCCCTCATTCAGGCAGGCCCCTACTGAATCACGGAAAGCTGCAACTCGATGTCCCAGCCCAAACGAGTGGTCATAAGCATTGCTCTCTTTATTTAGTTGACCCGGTATGGTGTTATAATGATTCCCCCGTGCCGCCAGTCATTACTACTGACGGCTAGAGATGTGGACCACGTTATGGATATAGTTGATGGTTTACGTGAGTGGTTCACTAGCAATGCTGGCGCAGGCATTGCTAGCGACGCCCTTAGGTTCTCGAGCTTCGTTATTGAGGAGAGGGAGTGCTGTTGCGAGATACTGTGGCTGGCCGTGGAGAGGGATTACCACGGTAGGGGATACGGACCCTACTGCTAAGGAGGACTAAGGAGTACGCCTGCGGTAGGGGGAAGCACGACCTAACAGTTAAGACCTATGGCGGGGAGATTACGAGCCATACGTTAGGACACTGAACTTCTACAAGAGTAAAGGGTTCAAGGTACTTGAAGCGATAGATCAGTACAAGTCATTCGGTGGGCAATTAGCCACAATCCTCATGAAGTTACTAAAGCGCCGAAGAAACCCAAGATCAGATCAATTGAAAAATAGCAAAATAGGGATGCGTCAAGGGAGCCGTGATTATTAGGGGTGTGGTTAAGTTTATCTGCGGGAATTCACCTTGGTTGAACACTACGACCTACTCGTGCGTGATGCCCGCTTACTTGGTAGAGATCCTAGTGAGTTGTGGGACGTAGCCATCGTTGAGGGTAAGGTGGTTGAGGTCTCTCATCACGTGGCTGGGCACAGTGAGTTTGAGGTTGATGCTCGAAGGTGTTTAGTGACTCCTCCTTTCGCTAACCCTCACCTCCATGCGTGTAAGGTGTACACGTTCCTCATGCTTGGTGAGGAGGCTGTTAGGGAGTACCAGTCCTCCGGGATGGGCGGGGCGATGGCCGCCATAGAGATAGCGTCTAGGGTTAAGGAGAAGTATGAGGAGTCCTGGATAAGGCGTAACGCCATGAAGGCGATGCTTGATGGGTTAAGGTACGGGGTACTCTACGTGCGTGCGTTCGTTGATGTGGACACTAAGGCGAGGTTAGAGGGGATTAAGGCCTTACTTAAGGTTAGGGACGCCCTCAAGGACTACATGACGATTCAGGTAGTGGCGTTCCCGCAGGACGGGGTCGTGAGAGAGCCCGGGGCTGAGGAACTGGTTAGGAAGGCCGTTGAGTTGGGGGCGGACGTCGTTGGGGGCATACCTTGGATCGAGCTTAGCGAGGAAGATGAGTGGGCACACATCAACGCGATGTTCGAAATAGCTAAGGAATTCAATAAGGACATAGCGATGCTCACCGACGACGCCGGCGACCCATCCCTAAGAACGACGTGGAAGCTCGCCATCAAGACGCTTAAGGAGGGGTGGACGGACAGGGTGACGGCATGCCACGCTAGGGCATTAGCCACATATCCTAAACCATCACTCCTTAAGGTAGCGGAACTAGCTAGGAAGGCAGGCATGTCCTTCGTAACCGACCCACACACAGGACCCCTCTACCTGCCCTTCAAGGAATTACTTAGGTTAGGGGTTAACGTGGCGCTAGGGCAGGACGACATAGCGGACGCCTACTACCCCTACGGAATGAACAACATGCTTGAGGTAGCGTTCCTAGCCTCACACATCACCTGGTCAATGACCCTCAAAGACATGGACACGTTCATGGACATGATAACGTGGCGCGCCGCCAAAGCAATGAACGTCAAGTACCCCTCAATAAGGCCCGGCGACCCAGCCAACCTCCTAATCCACGAAGGCAGAACACCCTACGAACTAATATGGTACCATAAACCACCGAAGTACGTCATAAGTAGGGGCAAGGTCGTGGCTGAGTCAGGGAAGTTAACCGAGGAAATCCACGCACTCACCACTTAATCACGAGACTGCGTAGAAATCCGCAAGTATTTTTAGTATAAGTGAGCCAGCCACAACCTTCGCAACATAGTTGCATACATAATCAGTGCTTATCCTCGCCCCTTCCTCCACATCAAGTATATACATTGGGGGGGTACTTGCCTTCCGAGAGCCTCAAGCGGGAACGCGTAAATGTAGTCCTTCTTGCCGTCAAGGTTTTCTCGTAGATCGCGGGTCTCACGTTATCGAAGGTTTTCCCTTTAGACCTGCTTCCCTTAGGAAGTGTAGTAGTGCTGCCTTACTTATGGGTCTAGCGTTGTTAATGATCACTGGGGTCTTGCTCTCGCTGAGGAATTGCTTGGCGATTAGCGTTACTTTAGGGTCGCTTAGGGTTGCGTTATTGCCTGACGTAATTATGAGGGCATCCGCGCCTGAGTAATTAATGCTTGAGTTCTCGTGCAGTGTGTTGAGCCATACGGTGCTTGCCTTACTGAAATGTTGCTGAAGCGCCTCAACAATACCCGCGTCGTTAGGGCTTGCCGGTATTAGTACGCTGGCGTTAGGAGTGATCGCCTCCGTACCTCCTCCGATCACCGTGTTTGTGCTCGCTGTGCTGCCTCCCGTAACTGGATTTACTTGGTGTCGTATGGGTA
>WAOL01000067.1 GCA_015521295.1 Desulfurococcales archaeon | reverse complement strand
GTAGGGTTCTCCCCCTACTCAGGGCGGGGAACCCAATAAACTACGCGGTCTTCACGAAGCTAAGTAGTGTTGAGGCGGTTGCGGCAGCCCTATACATAGTTGGGCTAAGGGATCAAGCCTTGGAAACCCTAAGCAAGTTCAAGTGGGGGAAAACCTTCCTAAACCTAAACAGGGAGATGCTCGAGGAGTACTCCAACGCATCAACACGTGAGGAAGTATTCAGGATCCAGGAGAAGTACTTGAGGAAGTACGGGCTTACTTAGAGGGGCGGTGCCGGCTATAGCCCGCCTTCTGTACTGCGGCGGCATTCAGCTATGCGGCCCACCCGTGCCTCACGCGGCAACTCATCGGCACTGCTCGGCCTTGCTCCCGGGGGGACGGCCGTTTCAACGCATCCGCCCCCATCCTCAGCGGGTTACTGACCCCCTGTTGCCAGGGGGCCCTCACCGCATCACCGACATCCGAGGGCGGCCGTGTCGTTTCTGCGCCGTTGCCGCGGGTCTCCCCGCACCCCTTACGGGGTCCCCGTGCCGCGCGGAGGGCGGTGCTTCCTCAGGGGTATAAACCCCCGTAGCCGCCAGCCGGCTCCGCCCCTAACAAACAACCCCGCAACAAACCTAATTTACCTGACTCGCCAAGCAATGAGGAATTACGGTGGAAACGCTTAAATCTCAAATTAATACTCAAAGAAACGAGGGCCGGTAGCTCAGCCTGGAAGAGCGCTCGGCTTGCAACCGAGAGGTCCCGGGTTCAAGTCCCGGCCGGTCCACCACCCAGCCTTCAATCTTTTCCATAAAGTTATCCACAATATACTGTGCTAGGCGTTGCAGCATGCGTGATTCCTACGCCCGACTAATAGCTATCCCTGATTTATGCTATCTTGCAAACCTGAAGTTCATTAAGTATTGGTTAGGGGTTTAATGTTCTGATGTTACTATCGTTGGGTGTAACCCTTTATAACTTCTTAGCTTTCGAAGAGATGCATTGGTGATAGTGGTTGTCTGAGGCCTTACCGTACATTGTCCTAGCGGGGTCCGTGGCGGCGGTCTTCGTGGGGGTAGGGATTAAGATTGTTTTGGAAAGGGCTTCGGAGGAGCCTGTGTTAAGTGTGGGGGTGTCTGCTAGCGTTGCTGGTGAGGCGCCCGTGGTCCATGAGGTCCCGGCACCCGCGACTAGTGAGGGGCCCAGCGCTGCTGTCGGAGAGGGTGAGGTGAAATCCTCACGTGAGGTTGTGGGGCTCGGGAGTAGCGTAGGTAGTGATGGCGAGGTCGTTACTGCTGGGCGGAGTGAATCTAAGAGGAGGAAGAGGAGGAAGGTTGGGAAGAGACTTGAGCGTAAGATAGTGAGGCTCTACAGAAAGGGCAAGTCCCCTAAGGAGATAGCGGAGGAGTTAGGTATCTCGACCTCGACCGTGTACAGGAAGCTTAGGAAGTTGATGTCCGTGAAGAGTTGAGGTTGCACTTAACTAAGTTAAAAAGCTCGTGTTGTTTAAACATTAACGTACTTACCGCACTTGTAGCAGTACCATCTCCTGTACTGCTCGATATATGATAAGTAATTGCCGCACGTAGGGCATCTGGGGACGCGGTTAAGGACGGCCGGTGGGACCTCAGTGTACTTCCTACACTTCGGGCAGTACCACCTCCCGTACTGAGGGTAGTATATTAGGGCTGCACCGCAGGTAGGGCACCGAGGAATCACGGGCTGGGTCGAGGGCTGCTGAACTGGTCGCTGAGTTACGGGGTAGGAGGGTGTCGACACTGCCGTAGGTGATGTGGCGGTTGCGGTGGCCACGGTAGTGGTCGGCTGTGTTGACGCTAGTGCTGAAGGCTTACTCTCAGCTAACTCTTCTAGCGGTGTATTCTCAGCAAGTATTATGATGTCACCGACAGCCTTTATGTAGGAGACTGGCACCACGTACCTCTTATCCTTTCCCTCAATTATTAGGGTCACATTCGAAGGGTTCTGAAGGTCGACACCGAAGTCAACGACCTTCCCAAGGTACTTGGCGTCCGAGGTGTAAGCGTTAAGCCCAACCACTGAGGACTTAGTCAGTATTTTCCTTACCAACACTTCAGCACCTCTTCAGCACTACATTACTTTAGGAAATTTAAAAAATAAACGCAGGTGCCTGAACAACGTTAAAAGCGTAACCCCGCATGAATTACATGGTGTTCTACGTGGAAGCAGGCAAGAAGCTTAAGTCCGCATCCATACCGGAAGACGAGACAGGTAAGCAGTATCACATATCAATCAAGCCAGGTGAGATACCTAGGTACGTCCTCCTTCCAGGAGATCCGGGAAGGGTCCCGATAATAGCTAGTTTCTGGGACGAGCACAGGAAGCTCTCCGAGCATAGAGAGTACCTAACGTACGTGGGGACGTATAAAGGGGTGAGAATAGCTGCTACATCAACGGGTATTGGAGGACCCGCAGCTGCCATAGCGATAGAGGAGCTCCTAAGGGTTGGGGCAGACACCTTCATACGTGTAGGGACAACTGGCGCATTGAGGAAGGAGATACGCGTGGGTGACGTGATAATCAGTACGGGGGCGGTCAGGTACGACGGGACAAGCAAGATATACGTGGATCTCGAGTATCCTGCCGTAGCGAGTTATGAGGTTGTCTTAGCATTAATCGGTGCGGCTGAGGAGCTTGGTGTTAGGTACCATGTCGGGCTAACGGCGAGTAGTGACTCGTTCTACATAGGGCAGGGTAGGCCTGGGTACAAGGGGTACCTACCGAGGAGGTGGGCAACGATACATAAGGACCTAGCCGAGGTGAATGTCCTTAACTTCGAGATGGAGGCAGCTACTCTCTTCACGCTATCCAACATATACGGGGCCAGGGCTGGGGCGGTGTGTGCCGCAATAGCGAACAGGGTTACCGAGGAATTCGTGGCCGGGGCAGGAGTCGAGGACGCTGTTAAGGTGGGGAATGAGGCCGTCCGCATATTGGCTGAGTGGGACGAGGAACTAAGTAAGATCGGGAAGAAGTACGTGACTCCCCAGCTAATAGTGAGGCTTGCGAGGAAGTGAGTTAAAGGCGTGCCCCTGTGAAGGAAAGACTATTACCAGCGTAACAGTCATAGTGCGGGGTTACCGTAAAATGGTTAAGATATTAATTAATGGAGCGACGATACTGACCCTATCAATGGTTCACGACCCCGTAATAGAGAGGGGATACGTGTACATCAAGGACGGTAAAATCATGGAGGTAGGGAGGGGAGAACCGCCCGAGGACCTAAAGTACCCTGAACTCCTCATTAATGGCGCCGGAAGGATAGTGATGCCGGGACTTTCAACGGCCTTCACAACTGTGACGCTCTACCCCTTCAGGTACAGGGTCACTGACGTTGACTGGGAATACGTTAAGGAATTTCTAACAACCCTAACGAGGACAGATGTGTATTACTTGGCGGCGATGGCATTCATGGAGATGATGACGCGGGGGGTAACCTCGGCACTAGTCACCGACATATACTTAGACAACGTCGCTAGGGCGGCTCACGACGCCGGAATATACGTGACCCTAGCCCCACCAATGAATGTTGGCTTAGATGACTTCAACCCCGAGAACGAGGTCCGCCTACTCACTAGCAGGTGGCATGGCAAGGTTAGTGAGGTCCGCGCAGCCCTACTCACCTATGGGGAACCAACCGGGGAGTTTATTGAGTTGCTGAGTAAATACAGGTTACGTGGATATGTCCTCAAAGGTGAGGGGGTGAAGGAAGGATTAGGTGACGCAACATACATCAACCCGAAAGGTCCTGTACCCAGCGCATGTAGCGTGATAAGGTATGGCGACGGCTTAAGTCGCTGGAGTGAGGGTGAGGGACTAGGGATAGGTGTTAGGCCAGCATATAGTATGATCGATGTGGTAAGAGATACATCACTACGTACCGGCGTGAGTGAAATCGACGTGCTTCACGCAGCCGTAGCAACGAACAACAAGCTAATAGGGCATTCACTAGGCCCCATAGAGGTCGGCGCCGCTGCGAACATCGTGATGCTCGACACGTCATCACCGCCGGGGTGGCCCCCACCAAGAAGGATTGACGACATAGTGAGGGCAGTCACCCACGGTGACTTACGTGTGGAGACTGTGATCGTCGGGGACAACATACTTGTTGATGCTGGGGAAACCCTCACGATGGGTTCGGAGGTAGTGGTGAAAGCTAGGAGCAGGTTCGACGATAAGGTGATGGAGTACCTGTCTAAAAAATAGGCTTCATTTCCAGCGGCTAGTACCTGCCCCAAGCTACTCCTCAGTTTCCTCCTCTTCACTGGAGGTCTTCTCTATCCTCGACATGATGTAGTTGATTAGGTGCTCAGCCTCCTCGCGCTCCACGTACCTCGCTTCCCTGGTGAAGACCTCGATGCTGTCCTTGATTACCTCCTCAATGCTCTTCCCGTCCAGCTGTAGCTTTATCTTCTCAATAATTATGGGTGATGGCTCAATTGCGGCTCCCTTCTTAATGTACGCGAAATCATTATCGATTGCCAGCACCTCGAAGGCACCGACGACCCTGTCCCCTAGCTTCAGCACGAAGATCTGGTCACCGTCCTCAGTTTCCCCCAGCTTCTCAGCGACGTACTCCACAGCAGCCGACATTATCTCCGTCGCCTGCCCTACGACCTTCTTGACTGCAGCGTCAACCTCCTCCTGCGGGATCCTCCTAAACACCTCGACCTTTAACGTGTCGAACTTCCACTCGATGCCCTCGTCAGTCAGTTCGTAGTCGATCGTGATGCGGACTACGTCACCTTTGTCTATCTTGAGTTCGTCGACGAAGAGCCTGTAGAGCACCTTATTCAGCTGGGCGACGTGGAACGCAACGTCGCTGGACTTAATCTTCTTTTCCTTTATCTCGTTGCGTAGCTGAGCAAACATGGTTCGCCTTAGCTTGTCCGCGTAAGCCCCAGCTATAACAAAGCCTGACCTTAACGTAGGCATTAATATCACCAATTAATTAATGGTTCCTCACACGTAATTAACATTTGTTACTATATTTTGAACACTATTCCGTGAATTTAATTCGAGCACAGGCTGGAGAACTAACGAATAAATGAGTATTAGAGGATACCGTTAAGGTGATTGAGGATTGAGGTTACTCCGCCGACTAGCTAAGGAGGTGTTAGGGGAGGAGGTCGGCAGGAAGGTCTGGGGTAGGGTGGAGATCATAGGGGACATAGCAGTCATCAGGAAGCCCCCGGACGTTGATCTAGAGACCCTCAAGATACTTGCTAACGAGTTAGTGAGTAGGCTGAGGTACGTGAAGTCGGTGTGGGCGGCAGTAACCCCGGTTACTGGCACCTACAGAGTGCGTGAGTACGTACACCTAGCTGGTGAGGAGCGGTCTGAGACCATATACAGAGAGCATGGGTGTGTATTCAAGGTGGACATACGTGAGGTCTACATTTCACCTGTACTCAATTACGAGCATATACGGATAGCGAGGAAGGTTGCGAAGGGTGAGTACGTAATAAATATGTTCGCTGGTGTAGGGCTATTCTCAATAATAATTGCTAAGCATGCCTCACCAAGTAAGGTGATATCCATAGACATCAACCCGATAGCGTATAGATTAATGGTGGAGAACATAAGGCTGAACAAGGTTGATGACGTGGTTGAGGCAGTGCTGGGGGACGCGTGTGAGATCGTGAAGAGGTATCGAGGAATGGCGGACAGGGTGTTAATGCCGTTACCTGAACTTTCCGTGAAATGTTTGCCGCAGGCTGTGGAAGCCCTTAAAGGTGAAGGTGTTGTGCACGTATATGAATTCGTTACCGCGACATCTAGGGAGGAAGCTGTAGCCGAGGCGAAGAAGATATTCGGTGACGCACTTAATGAGTTAAATGTAACGTATGGCTTCGAGGAGGGTAGGGTTGTGAGGAGTGTGGGGCCCAGATACTATCAAGTTGTGCTGGACATTAAGATTTCGAAGAGGATCTAGACCTACGTGACTTCCGCCTTCCCTCAACCGGGATGACCCGCACGCCGATTCCGAATAATTCACGCATCACGTACTCTAAGAACCTCACGTAGTTTCCTCTACGCCCCATGAAGGAGCCGAAGAAGTTCTCGTCAATGGTTATGGCGACGTAGGATCCCTTGAAGTCAACATCCTCAACCCTTTTCCAGATCCATGATATTGGGTGGACAGCCCTTATGAGCTCCGTTAAGTCAACGTCGAGTTCAACGCCTCTAACTCGCGCGTCAACATCCTTCTCGACGGCCGTGATCCTCTCCCCTTTTCTTCCGACTAACCTCCCCATGTGTCCCTTCTTAACTATGACGAGGAATCTTGGGACGTGCTCGGGCGATATCTCGGTCTTCCTCATGTAGTCAAGTAAGTCTAGGACTGTGATGACATCAGCGTCAGGCGACCTCACCCTTATGGCCTCAAGCACTTTGACCTCGTTCTCCTTAAGTTTCCTCGTGCGCAACATGTACTCCATCATTAGGCGGAGACCCATCTTAGCTCCTTCCCTTACGATGTCCTTAACCCCTAGGTCAACGACTATGGCTTTAGGCTCACCCGCGAGTATATCCCTTAGAACGGAGGATGCGTCCCTACCCTTCCCTCTCAATGCCTGGAATATGGGGTCAGCAGCAACTATTAACCTGCTGTTACGCCCAACCCTAATCAGGGCCTCAATCAGTGATTCGATCTTCAGGGTCTGTGCATCGTCAATGAACACCACGGAGTCATCAAACGTCCTGCCCTTTAGGTAATGGCTGTCCGCGAACGTTATCTTTCCTTCATTGACCATGGCATCTATCTCGGACCATTTCACGAAGTTCCCTAGGACATCTATGATGTATTGCTTTGAGAGTTCGTAGAATTGCTTGCCTGCCTTAGCTACAGTTAGTTCCTCACCGGTAGTCACGTCTATGACCGGTCTAACGATGACTAACCTCCTGTACTTTCCTTCCCTAACGGCGTCGATGCCGTATGCTAACGCAAGTAGGGATTTACCCACGCCGGTGGGGCCAAAGATCCCTACGATGGCATACTCCTTACTAAGTAATGCATTCTTTACCGCTTCTTGGCCAGGCGAGAGAGGCCTTATAGTGTTCAGCAACATCTATGTTGCACCGTATGAGGTTATGTTAGGGGGTTAAATACTTCCGTTACTTAACGGTCTCTTGGATGCGGGCGATGATTGCCGACCCCATCGTTAATGAGAAGATATGGAGGATGAGGAAGGAGGAGTTCCTTAAGAGGCTTCAAGAGGATGAGGAGATAGGGTATCTTGATGCCGACATTAAGGATATATTAGTAATGTTCTTCAGAAGGGAGAAGTCCTTCACAATGAGTTCCTGTAGCGGGAGAATAGTGCTGGTTGACTCTCCCATGCCGTGGATGAGGGATCCGTCATCCGTGGTGTTCAAGAAGCATTCACCGATAAGTGTTGAGGAGGTAAGGCCCATCATTGAGGGTCCAGTGGTCTGGCGGTTATGGTTAGTCGTTACGGGGCCCATAATCCATGTCTCGACACTGGATCTTGAAGAAGCTGTGAAGGTGCTGGAGATCGCACGTGAGGCCGGACTGAAACACTCGGGGATACTGTCACTGAGTTCGAAGGGAATCATAGTTGAGTTAATGTCTGGTGTGAGGCTCACGATACTCCTGCGTGATAGGGACGTGAGGATTGTGGAGAGTGATAGGTTAGGTGAGGTGGTGAGTGTTGCTAACGAAGCACTACTAGAGGGTAAGAAGAGGCTTGACGCGTTGCGGGACGCGTTAAGGAGGCGCACCGTTACTTAAGTTCCTGCATATACGCCATATCCTTAGCTGCCGAGATCGGGAAGACCATAGTTTCTTCTACACTTACGTACGCCTTCATACGTTCTCCTATCCTAACTGGCGTTTCTGGGTCTATATTAAACAGGAAGTCTATCCCAGAAGCCTTAACACGTATTTCGAAGTATGGCCCTATGTACGATACCCAATCAATGACCCCCTCAATAACGTTGTGTGGTTTAGCCGGCGGGGTTAGCTTGAATGAGTGCGGGCGGATGATTATGACGACCTCATCACCTTCCCTGACCTTAATGTCGGGAGCTGGAGGCATACCCTTGATGACTAAAGACCCAGCCTTCACCGTGACTACATAGGAGGGATCGACCTCACTAACCCTCCCGCGGAATATCGTGTACCTACCGAGGAACGTGGCTACGAAGAGGTTACGTGGTCTCCGGTAAAGCTCTTGCGGTGTGCCAACCTGCATTACCTTTCCCTGATTCAACACAGCTATTCTGTCAGAGATCACCATGGCCTCCTCCTGGTCGTGCGTGACATATATTGCGGTTATGCCTAATTTCTTCTGAATCTTCTTGATCTCCTCCCTCATCTCTATTCTGAGCTTCGCGTCTAGGTTACTCAGCGGCTCGTCAAGAAGGAGAACCCTAGGCTCGACCACCAATGCCCTAGCTAACGCGACCCTCTGTTGCTGCCCGCCGGAGAGTTGTGTAGGGTAGCGATTCTCCATGCCGCTCAACTTAACAAGTTCTAGGACTTCCTTAACGCGTCTTCGGATCTCGTCCTTAGGTAATTTCCTTATTTTAAGTCCGTACGCGATGTTATCAAACACCGTCATGTGAGGCCATAGTGCATAGTTTTGGAAGACCATCCCAGTGTTCCTCTTGTATGGTGGGAGGTCTGTCACGTCTTGATCGTCGAAGAATATCCTACCACTGTCACACCACTCAAGACCAGCTATGACTCTTAACGTGGTTGTTTTACCACATCCTGATGGTCCTAGGAAGGAGAAGAACTCGCCGTGGTTTATCGTTAGAGTTACGTGGTCAACGGCCACGACCTTCCCGAAGGTTTTCACGACATTATCTAGCCTTACGGTAACCATGATTACACACCCAGGAAAGCCACCCTCTGCTTAAGTATGTAGTTGGACAGGCTAATAGCGGTTATCTGTAGGACCATCAGTAACACACCTAGTGCAGCGGCTATGCTCACGGCTCCCACAGTCCCAGTGCTGTATATGACCTGCGACATGAGGAACGTTATCGGTCCCTGAGCAGGGTTGTGTGCACCGAGGAGCAGAGAGGTGCTGACTTCATTCATCATGTACACGAAGGAAAGTATTGCTCCTCCAATCACGTTAGCGGAGATTAACGGTATCACTATGGAGAAGAACGTCTTAACTCTGCTAGCGCCTAAGTTCATCGCCGCCTCCTCTAAACTCACGTGTGTTTGCTGGAGACCCGCCACAACTGACCTAGTAAGGAACGGCGACCTCCTTACGGTGTACGTAAAGACTAGGAGAGCCCCTGGGTTTATGAATGGATCCATGAAGGTCTTGAAGAATATTGAGCCGAAGAAAATTAGATACCCTACGGCAACGATGATTCCCGGTATAACTATGGGTATGGTAGTCATTACGTCTATGAGGTCCCTCCCAGGTATCCTCCTTCTAATCACTATGTAGGCCGCGCTGGTTCCTAAGATTATAGTTATCAGGATTGCTAAGCCAGCGTACGTAACACTGTTCCGTATAGCTGTAACGACGTCCGGCTTAGTTACCAGTGCCTGCATGTACTCTAATGTGAAGGACGTTGGTATAGCGCCACTCGTCGCCCAGTTAGTTAGTGCTAAGACAACCACACCTATCTGCGGGAAGCAGGAAACAACCACTAAGGGTATCATGAAGGCGTAAACAGCCAGCACACCCAACGGTCCAAGCTTCCTGACCCTAGGACTCCACCTACCTCCCTTCGCAAGCATCGCGTACTGCCTGAGTGACACGTATTTCTTTATAAGCATGAACGCAACGACAGCAATCATCAACATTATTAACGCGACGACGTACGCTGACGGTGAGACCTGTTCTAAGCTAAATGCTTGCTGGAATTGCGTGTAGACATAGAAGGACATTAACTTATTATGGAGTCCGTCACCGAATGCGCCAGCTAAACCTATGGGTGCTCCGAGGTCCTCCATACTGAAAACAAACACTAACGTTGCGCCGGCTGCTAAGCCGGGGAGTGATAGTGGGAACGTTATCGTTCTGAATAGCTTAAAACCATGTGCTCCGAGGTTCTCTGCCTGCTCCTCGAGTGATGGGTCTATGTTAATTATGCTTGAGAGGACATTCATGTAAACTATTGGGAAGAAGCTCAACGTTTGTATAAGTATGACGGCAGGCAATCCTGAAATCACCACGGTGAAGGGTGCATGGAGTACGTGACGCAATATATAATTCAATAGCCCACCTTCTCCCAGAACCTTACCTATGACGTAGGCGTTCACGAAGGGAGTTGCTAGGAGCGGTATGAAGAGGAGTACCCTGAATACATTCTTTCCTGGGAAGTTATATCGAGCCATTATGAATGCCGCAATCGTTCCTATGATAGATGCAAAAATCATGACGCATGTTGACACGAATATCGAGTTAAATATGTAACCGAAGTCCGGTCCATCAGTACCTATAACCAGCGTT
>WAOL01000066.1 GCA_015521295.1 Desulfurococcales archaeon | reverse complement strand
CTACTAGGTAATTCATTAGTTCACAATAAAATATCCGTGAAACCTTAAGGAAAACAATATCATGTTTTAATACAATTACTAAAGAACTTCCTGTCATGTAATACTGTATACTACCGTCAGTAGCTGTAAACATCATATAGGAGTTGATACTACACATTATTAAATGCAACTTTTATTCCTATTCCATAATGAGATTCAGCGGTGCACCACATGGTGAAAACGGGAATACCACTTCTAAATAATTAGCTTCATTGAAGCGCGGTTTCTTGGTCATTAAATTAATAAATCCTCCAGATAAAAAATCTACGAGGTGCCTCATTTGACGAGCAATAGGCAGGACGAGCGAGAGCTCATTGAGAAACTGTATTCATACTTCCTTTACAGGAGGTACTTGAATCCCTCACTCATAGACTTCATTGACCAAATACAGAGCTACGAATACATACCGGAGATAACGCGTGTTGCGGATGATATGGGTATTCATGCGTCGACGGTGTGGAAATTCATGAACTTACTGAAGAGCAAGGGGCTTAGGTTTCTTGGTGTAGTTGAGATATCTAAGCTAAACGCTGAAGTTATAACGATAATCCTGAATGAGTACGTACCCTATGAAAAATTATTTAAATCACTGATGAGGGAGTACGCCCCTGTGCTTCCTTGGGGCACGGCCATAACCTACATAATACCTAGGGGTACAGCAGAGACGTTCCTGAATGAGTTACTTCCCGCGCTTCCCAGAGAGCCTAAGGAAGTGATTAAGTCAACTCACTCCATAATAGGCAGGCCGAACCTCAAGAGGTACTATGACGTGAAGAGTAGGGAAATAGTAATTAACTGGGAGGACCTCGCGAACATGATTAGGGCTGCCCCACGCGAGTCAATACCGAGGGAAGTTCAACGTAGAGGGAGAATAGACGACATAGACCTATTCATTCTACGGAAGCTTGAGATTAATCCGTTCGAGTCACTGAGGAAGGTTACTGAGGAACTCAATAAGGAGATGAAACCCGTGACACCAGTAAACTACATCAGGGTGCTCAGGCACTTCAAGAACCACATAGAGGCAAGGGGGGTGCTTAAGGGGGTGAGGCTGGATACCATGCCCCTCTACCCATATGACACAGTGTACGTGAAGACCATAATCAAAGGTAACCCTGCCGAGATCCACAGAGTGACGAAAGTACTGACGACCCACCCAATGTTCCCTGAGGCGTTCCTTAATCCTTCGGAAGGTGTCTCAGTAATCAACGCGTTTATCCCGCTTACGAGGCTCTTCAGCTACAGTAAGTTCCTAGATAGCTTAAGGGATGAGGGCCTGCTTAAGGAGTGGAGCGTGACATACCTTGATAGAGGTGGCTGGAGGAAGTTCGCACTCCCAATAACGCTATTCTCGAAGCCTGTAAACATGCTTGTGAGAGAAGGTAGTGGTGAGTTCGTTGAGGAAATAGATGTTAGCCCGTCCATGCCCCCGCTAAATAAGTTGAAGAAAATGAAGAAGAGTTAATTTTCATTTCACGTACCGCATTAAGGGAACTACTTTTTCACTACTGATTTTATTCGGATGCTGATTTTTACTACTAAATGAAGTAATTAATGCTAGATTATTCTTAAGTTTATTAGCTTAGCCTAGACTAAACGTTTCTGGGACCTTGTTTTGAGGGCTAAGAACCTCCTAACCTTAGATGATGTTCAACTAAGTGAGCGTCGAGTGCTGGTCAGGGTGGACTTCAACTGTCCCTTAGATAAGGAAGGGAATATCCTAGACGATTCAAGAATGCGTGCACACGTACCGACCATAAGGAAGTTACTTGATCGGGGAGCGGCTGTTGTGATAACGACTCACCAGGGAAGACCAGGAAACGAGGACTTCAAAGACCTAGCTAAGCACGCCGAGTTACTCTCGACCCTGCTTGACACGGAAGTGAGGTTTATCGATGACATCATGGGTCCTGAGGCTAGGAAGCAAATAAGAGAGCTGAGTTACGGTGAGGTGTTAATGCTCGACAACGTTAGGTTCGTCTCGGAGGAGATTGTGGAAGCACCGCCGGAGGTGCAGGCTAAGACGTACTTAGTGAAGCGGTTGGCACCTCTCTTCGACTTATTCGTGTTCGACGCATTCGCAACAGCGCATCGATCCCAGCCATCAATAGTTGGTTTTCCTATGGTGCTCCCCTCCGTTATGGGGGAGTTAATGAGGAAGGAGCTTGAGGCCCTGCAGAGAGTTCTGGAGGCATCCGAGCCGCCAAGGATTTTCGTGCTCGGTGGTGCAAAGGTGAGAGACACCATCAGGATAATCGAGTACCTCACTAGGAACGGAATAGCCGACAGGATACTAACCACAGGCCTCGTAGGCCTAGTGTTCCACGTAGCTAAGGGAGGAAGGGTGGGTAAGACTGTCATGAAGTTCCTTGAGGAGAAGGGCTTGCTAGGACTCATACCAAGGGCTCGCAGGGTAGTGCTCTCCGGTGCACCTCTCGACACCCCTTATGATTTAAGGGTGCTTAAGGACGACGGTACCGTGGTTGAGGAGACCGTACATAACCTCACCGGCAGGCCCATGGATGTCGGACCGTACACTGTCGCAATGTACTCTGAGTTAATAAGGGAGGCTAAGGTAGTGGTGATGCGTGGTCCAGCAGGACATATTGAGGACCCCAGATTCCGTTCGGGGACAGAGGACCTACTCAGGGCTGCCTTAAGGAGCAACGCGTTCGTCGTGATCGGGGGAGGTCACTTAGGCGCGATGGCACGCAACCAAGCCAGGGAAGGCATCCACATATCGACAGGTGGTGGTGCCTTACTCTTCGCCCTTTCAGGCGAAAAGCTGCCTGCCGTAGCCGCACTTGAGGAATCTGCTAGGAGATTTCTTAGGAAGAACTTGAAGGAAGGAGGTGATTCAAGTGGGTAAAGTACGCATCGGGGTTAATGGGTACGGCACCATAGGTAAGCGCGTGGCTTGGGCCGTTATGAAGCAACCGGACATGGAACTAGTCGGCGTGGTCAAGACCAAACCTTCGTGGGAAGCACTCTCAGCTACTGCTCGGGGAATAAGGCTGTACGTTCCGGAAGGCAAGGAGGAACTGTTCGAGAATACAGGAATCAAGGTCGCCGGAACCGTCCAAGATCTCCTCCAGGCTATTGACGTGGTGGTTGACGCCACACCTGCTGGCGTAGGAGCAACGTATGCGAGAAGGTATAGGGAAGCAGGTATTAAGGCAGTGTTTCAGGGTGGTGAAGAGAAGTCCATCGCCGACGTAAGTTTTAACGCGCTATATACTTACGAGGCAGCCTTAGGTAAGGCATCAGTTAGAGTGGTATCCTGCAACACCACTGGAATACTAAGGGTGCTCTACGCGTTCAGGAAGGTCGGTAACGTACGTAGTGTTAGGGTAACTATAGTTAGGAGGGGTGCTGACTTAAAGGAAGTCAAGAAAGGACCCATTGAAGGCTTACTGCTGAAACCCGCTAAGCCGCCATCACACCATGCTGAGGACGTGCGGAGCGTTGCCGGGCATGACCTGGACATAATTACGTACTCAGTCGTTGCCCCAACCACGCTCGCACACATGCATGTAATGTTCGTTAGGTTCGACAGCAACGTAAGTAGGGAGAACATCATTAAGGCTTTTGAGGAGACCCCGAGAATCGTCCTGCTTAAGGCAAGCACGGCCTCCTCGACAGCTGAGGTGAGGGAGCTTGCCCGCGACCTTGGCAGGTGCGGCGATATTTATGAGGTGATCGTATGGCCGGAGAGCCTATGGGTTAAGGGTAATGAGGCAGGCGTTGCATACATGGTTCATCAGGAGGCAATAGTGGTTCCGGAAAATATTGATGCCATACGAGCTATCACGGGAATAGTTGAGGATGGGGCTCAGTCGATAAGGTTAACTGATGAGTCACTAGGTATTAGTAGGTGGTTACCTTGACATACGTTAGGGAACCGACCTACGAGGTCAGCTTCCTATTCAGGAAGGTGCTGGTCCCTGTAGACGGGTCCGCTGCAAGCATGAAGGCCTTAGATGTTGCACTTGACTTCGCGAAGAGGTACGGGTCACGGGTTACTGTCATGATAGCTAATGACGGTAGTGTCGGTGACGTTAACTCCGTCGTCGAGGAGGTCGAGGCTAAAGCTAGGGACGCGGGTGTACGGGTTAGGGTCGTAGTAACCGACGTTGAGGTTGGGCTGGAATCCGCGGCAAGCAAGATACTTGAGACCATCGAGGAGGGGGACTATGACTTAGTAGTGCTTTCGGCGAGAGGGAAGAGTGCTAACCCTGAGGTAAACATAGGTTCCGTAGCACTTTCAGTCATAGTGAATGCCGCGACCTCGATCATGTTGATAAGGTAATATCAGCGTCAGGTGTTTACTGGGCAGTATTACCGGGACCACCTTGGGTTAGTCGGTTTTATTTGATTCCCACCTTATAACCTGGAATTAAGACCAGATTGATTTAGGGGTTACTGAGGTCATGGGCAGAGCGTGCTGCGCATTAATCCTGGCAACTAAGGTCCTCGGTATGTCTGCCTTGAGGGATCCACTACTAATTCATAAGGCAACGTACATTGCTCAGAAGTTGTTCGGACTTAAGTTAGGGTATAGATTTGCTTGGCTCTCAAGCGGGCCGTACTCAAGGTCATTATCTAAGGAATTAACGACAACCGGTCTCCCATGCCAATGCACTATCAAGAACATTGAGGAGGTCTCCACCAAGGTTGCTAATCTCATAACGTGTGTCTGCAAAAGCACAGGTCTTTCCCCTCACGAAGCGCTGGACATCATGGCTGGGATCGTGATGCTCTCAACAGACGTGTACCCCGTGCCAAGCGACGTAATCGGAGAACTGAGGCGTAAGAAACCGTCACTCCGAAGGGAGGCAATAGACTCAGCTGTTAAAGTGTTGCTCCCCTACCTACGACCACTCAAGCAAAGAACGCAGTAGTTGTTTCTCTACACTCCCGGAGGGCACGCTAATTACCTTATTCACCCATTGTTAGGGTAGGTGAGGTCATGGGTGATGTAGTGAAGTACATTTACGATGAGGTTCACGGCTACATACCGCTGACTGACCTAGAGCTCCGCATAATCGACACACCTACTTTCCAGAGGTTAAGAAGGGTGAAGCAACTGGCGCAGGCATGGTTTGTTTATCCCGGCGCTGTCCACACGAGGTTCTCTCACTGCCTAGGAGCCATGTACCTGATGGGGCGTATTGCCGGTAAGTTCTCGAGGGAAGGCCTTATCCCGAAGGACGACCTTCAGTTACTGAAGGTCGCTGCACTACTCCACGATGTCGGCCACACACCGTACTCACACGCTATTGAAACTTACTTCAAAGAGAGATTTCAGATAACGCATGAGGATATAAGCACTTGGATAATAATGGAGGACCCACACATTAAGGACACGTTAGGCGAACACGGTATCGAGCCTAGAGAAGTTGCTGCCGTAGTGTCGGGAAAGCATAAGGACCCAACATACAACATGCTACTAAGTAGTGACTTAGACGTTGACCGACTAGATTACCTGCTACGTGACGCCCTACATACAGGGGTGAAGTACGGGTTAATAGACATTCACAGGATAACGACTACGTTAACGGTGGATAAAGAAGGGTACATAGCGGTGCCTGAGAAAGCAGTTCAAGCTACTGAATCCTTCTACATAGCTAGATTCCACATGTATAGGTCAGTGTACTACCACAAAACAATAACTGCCTACCAGCTCCTCATAAACGCCATATACGAGGAAATGATTGAGGAGCCTGAGGTAAGGGAGATTCTAGGTCCCTTCACCACTGGCGATGGTGTTCGGAGAGCTGTTAGGGCGGGTAAGATCTACCTATGGGATGACTTCTTCATAGGTGGGTTAATGAACTACGTGATGATAAAGGGCCTAGGCGATAATGTTCTGAGGAACTTAATACGCCTTTACCTGGGGAGGGAAGGATATCACACGATCTTAGACAGGATAACGTACGATCCACGTGAGCTGGGTGAGAAGCTGAGTAACACACTTGCTGAATTCATGGGGAGGTTAAGGAGTGCTGGTATGGGGGAGCACGACGTTAAACCCTACTTCGACACTGTGAAGATAGCATCCGATGAGAACTGCGTCAGGATTATCACGGACGCAGGTACTTCCGTTCCCATAACTAAGTTCCGGGCCTCGATAATAAGTAGCATTCCGAGGTGTATGGGGATACTGAGGATCTACGCTTTACCTGGTTGTGCAGAGTACGTGCGTAAGTTAAGTATTGATCTCCTTAACCATCACGTAGGCGTCTGAGCCGTCTGGATAGTACTTCTGCTTAATACCAACCATTTTATAGCCGAACTTCCTGTAGAGCCTAATACCTTCCTTGTTACTCTGCGATACCTCTAAGTATATCCTCTTGACACCGTCCCTAAGGAAGGCTTCTTCGAGTACCTTAAGTAGTGCTGACCCGAGACCACGCTTTCTGTGTGAGGGCAGTACTGCTAACGACATGACGTGACCAGACCCATCCTCCTCCCTAACCCCAGTTATGTACCCGACGATGCGGTTGCTGCATTCAGCTACGAAGAAGTACTTCGGGTAGAGCACTAGGAACGTTATGAAGGCCTCCATAGGGTAGGGATACGGGAATGACTTAACCTCGATTAAGTATATGTCTCTTAAATCGCTTCTCCTAGCTCTCCTAACAACACACTCCTGTGACACCTGCATCTCGTCCTCGCTCAACATCTCCACCCAAGCAGGTATCTTACTTAAAGGAGCATTAATGTGATGGCTTCGTCCTACCTCGCTTCCAGCCAAAGCTTCATGATTTCATCAGTAACGTGCGGACTCCTAAAGTCCTCAACACTACCATCTGCGTAAATCAGACGGAGTAAGTAATCGCTTCTCTCAACCACCTTACCCACGACAGTAGCGTCTACCCCAGCTTCCTCCTTAATCACCCTTAACGCATCATTCACCTTATCCTTCGGAACCGTCGCAAGTAGCGCACCGGAGGAGAGCATCTTCAGCGGGTCAACATGCATTGCTGAGGCCAGTAACTTCGTTACTGGGTTTAACGGTATTTTGGTCTCCTCAACTATTATTGAGGTGTTGGAAGCGTAGGCTATCTCCGTTAACCCGCCGATTACCCCACCCTCTGTGGGGTCATGCATCGAATTAGCGAAGCCGTACTTAGCTAGGGTTAGGGCTTCCTTAACAACGCTTACATGCCTTATCAGCGCTTCCCCCTCTTTCACGACCCTCTGAGGGACTTCCTTGCGGAGTAGTTCGTCCTTGAAGTCTGAAGCCAGAACCGCCGTCCCCTCTATCCCTGCCGTTTTAGTCAAGATTACTACGTCCCCCGGTTTAGCGCCGGAAGTCCTAACTATGGATTCCTTCCTAGCCAAGCCCATCGCCGTCATTATCACTAAGGGATGCGTTACGGCGTCAGTAACCTCGGTATGCCCGCCCACGACGTGCCCGCCGACTTCCCGCAACGCTTTCCTCATATCGTTGACTACCTTACTAACAATGTCAAGCGGGGTTCCCTCCGGGATCAGAATAACGGGCATGAAGTATTTCGGACGCGCACCGGTGACCGCAACGTCATTTGCTGGTACGTGAACCGCTAGGTACCCAAGGAATTCCAAAGCCCCTGAGATTGGGTCTGGGTGCGTCACTAACGCGAGTTCATCGCCTAAGTCAATGACGGCTGCGTCCTCACCAACCTCAGGTCCGACGATGACTGCTGGGTCTGTAGGCTTTAATGCTTCGAGGATCTTCAGCAGTTCCTCAACGGCGAGCTTCACCATGAATCCTCACCTTAAACTCTAAACCTGAGCCTCCCGCTACCTAGTAAGGGGAGGCTTTAATGCTTTGGCATGCCTTAACAACGTCGCTAGGTGACGTTACGTTCACCTTAATGATAGTCCTCCTCACCACGGTGACACGCTTCCCGGTGCGCTTGTTTACCCCGTCCTTGAGGCGAGTGCCCCAATAGAGTAGGGTTCCACAGCACTCCCATGAATCACGGTTTCCGATGATTTCCTTAACTTGTTTGAGCATTTGTGGGAGCGAGGGTGTCTCATGATTATTCTTAGTCATGCTGTGGTATAGGCTTGACACGTAGTTGTTGAGCCCAACCCTTGCCCTGAATATTACGTAGGGCACAAACTCCTCAATATTAGTTAATTGAATTGTCCTAGCGTCGAAGTAGAGGGGCCTGTTAAGTTCTATTGAGACGTGGGAAGAGAGTATTGATGCCATAACGCTAACCACCTTAAACAGCCTCCCAGAGTATGGGAGCGCTCGGAATAACACGCTCACCTCGTCCGAAACAACGTAGGCAGCCGACGCTGAATACCTCCACATGAGCTTCTCCGCGGCATTGATTAAGGCTTCATGAACCCTTCTATCTCTGGGCCACGTAAACCCCTCCTTAAGAGCCTTCCCGAACCCTACACCATCCGCACGCACAACTACTGGAGGCCTTAACGTTCCCCCAGCAACTTCACGTTGCTTGTACAGCTTAGAAAGCGGTGCAGGATTCACCGAAGCAAACGCCTCAGCAGCCTCCAGTACGCTACCCATACTTTAAGCCCCTCCTTAAGCAGGAGGTTAGCCTTGATTAAGTTTCAGCACAGATAACGGAGGGATCCGTTATTGAGTATGGACGTGAGGAAGGTTAAGGAAGTCCGGAACAGAATCAGGCAAGCAGTTTGGGGTAAGTTAATGGAGACAGGAGTGGCTAGGTCCCCTCTCCCGGTTTATGGTCGTATACCTAACTTCGCGGGTGCTGAGAAAGCGGCGTACAGGCTGACCCGCAGTAGGGAGTTCATTTATGCACGGGTCGTTAAGGTATGCCCAGACTCACCGCAACGTACTGTCAGGCTAGAGGCCCTTAAGCAGGGAAAGATCTTGATAATGCCGACCCCTAGGATACGGGAGGGCTTCCTCCTCCTTGATCCTCGTAGAGTTCCTGCCTCAGCATATGGTTATGCGTCAACAATTAGGGGCGCTTTTAGGTACGGTGTGAAGGTCAAGCCTTGGGACCTACCTGATGTCGACCTAATAGTTACGGGTTCCGTTGCCGTTGACCTGAGAGGCACGAGGCTCGGGAAGGGTGAGGGGTACTCCGAGCTTGAGTACGCCATCCTTCGCGAGTTCAACAAAGTGGGTGAGGATACACCCATTTTCACCACTGTGCATGACCTTCAGGTGCTGAGTGATATCATACCTCGACTTCCTTGGGACGTTACTGTGGACGTTATCTTCACACCCTCGAGGATGATTAAGTGTTCGGGACCAAAGCAGAGGACCAGGGGAATCCTTTGGGATTATCTTAGCGAGGATAACGTTAAGGAGATACCCTTACTTAAGGAGGTAGCTGAGAGGAAAGGTGTTAGGATTGCCTGGCGAACCACTAACTAAGGCTTTCGACGTTGATGGCGTGATTGTTGATGTGAGCCAGAGACTTGCGACGGCGCGAGAGCTGGCAGAGTACTACGGCCATGATTTTTGGGAGGTTTTCTTCAGTGACGAATTACTTGCTCTGGATAAACCGAGGCCTGTTGGTGTGGAGTTAGTTAAGCGTGCCCGCGCTGAGGGTTTCCGCGTGATCATAATTACTGGGAGGCCCAGCAGGCTGAAGGGCTTTACCCTAAAGCAGGTAATTGATTACACAGGGGTTACGCCAAGCGCCATCTACATGAGGCGGAACAGGGACCGGAGGCCCGCGGAGGTAGTGAAGGTGGAACTCCTAGGTGAGGCGCTGAGGGACGGTTTCGAAGTCGTGGAGTACCACGATGACAGTGAG
This sequence comes from Desulfurococcales archaeon, assembly GCA_015521295.1. Taxonomy (GTDB): domain Archaea; phylum Thermoproteota; class Thermoprotei_A; order Sulfolobales; family NBVN01; genus WAOL01. The sequence continues at coordinate 11,800 of WAOL01000066.1, read as the reverse complement.
GACGTGTTAAGGGAAATTAGGGTTAAGTACCCGTGGGTCACACTGTTTCTACATGTTGGGGATACGTTTCAGAAGTATTGAATGAGCAACATTCCCTTACGAAATTTTTAAAGAGTCTACACCGCAGATCCTTACATAAAGTATCACCCATTTAATAGGTCTCCAGAGAATATTGAGGATGGGAGTAGTGACGAAAGGTAAGGAGAAGGTAAGTGCCCCAGCAAGTGTGAGGACCTTTAATGTCGATATCATAGCTAACATACTGGCATCTGGCGGCGGTATTATTGACGAGTATGGTGACCTAATAATCAGGTTAAAGAAGGGTTTTCTCAATAAGCGCGTTGAGGAGCATGTCATTGAGTTCGGCGTCATAAGGATGGTCTCAGGGGTTGACGTGTTCTTCGCCGTACGCACTGATGAAGGAGTAACGCCTTACCTAACCGCATTACTTAGAAAGGTGCATGATAATAAGATCGTGATTGAGTGGCGTTGCCATGAGGATCTATTTAAGGATTTATGCCGGGAAACAATTAAGATCCTTAAGCGTGGATTAAGGAACTTTAAGCCCTCAGCAAGCGTTAAGCGCTCATCACCTGAGGTCGTGGTCAAGTATAGGATGAGTGACGCCTACTCCAGTAAGCTAGACGGTTTCGCGGAAGTAACCCTCGCCAACGCTGTGCTGGAATACCCGCTAGCCTTTACCTCAGAAGTAAAGGTCGAGGACGTTAAGAACATTGAAGTGCTACTCGAGGACCTCGGGAAGAGACTAGGTAAGGGGAGATACATCATCACCCTTAGTGGCGGTAGGTGGAGATTCATAGTCGGCTTCGATACTGAGAAAAAGATATTCACGCCCTCATTCATCTCATGGGAGACTAATGAGAGGCTTCTAGGAGAGAAGGCACTAAAGAGGTTCATGGAAGTGCCTGACGACACTATCGTCAGGATGCTCGTGTTTAAAGTACCTGAGCATTACTCCTAAGCAGGTATCACACACGGAAACGGTTTTGATGGGTTCCACATTAAGTAGGTTAGGGATTCAAAACCGTGAAGGTGACGATCCTGGGTTTCGGGGGGTGGGTCAGCAACCCGCTACTCGGTCAGCCAGCGTACTTAGTTGAGGAAGGAGACGTAAGGATCCTCTTGGATTGCGGTGAAGGGACCTTAGAGAAGTTAGTCAAGTGCACTTGCCTAGATGTAAGTAACTTGAGCTTCATCTTAATAACACATGCTCACGGAGACCACTTACTAGGCTTGCCCACCTTAATTCAGCGGGCTAAGTACTTGGGAAAGAGGCTGAATGTTGCCGCACCACCGCCGGTTGTGGAGTCGATTAGGGAGTTACTGAGCGCGCTACAGATCCCACACTACATGGATTATGTTGTCGTCACAGAACTGCGGGCTGGAGTATGGGTACGGCTTAACGAGACAGTCCGCGTGAAGGCGATTAATGCCATTCACCCTGTCCCGTCAGTTTCCTACGTGCTACAGGTCGGATCAAAGACCATTGCGTACAGTGGCGATACTTGGCCCAACAACGATTTCTTGACGGAAGCGAAAGGTGCGGATGTGCTTATCCATGAAGTTAGTGCCCCACCCGGAATGATTGGGGAAGCTAAGCTCCATGGACACACCCCTAGCGAATACATCCTCGACATATTAGGGAGGGTTAGGCCGAAGTACTTCATACCAACGCATTACTATGTTGAGCCGCCTCAGCTCATGCTTGGTGAGGGGCTCTGCTCCCTTAGTGAAACACGTGTTATTTTCCCCGCCCAGTGTCTGAGCATTAGCGTTGGTTAATGATTGTGCTTGCCTTAACTTGCTTATACGGTAAATATATTACTGCGTTTGACCAACATTCTTCAGATTTCACTGAAGCCCTTTCCAGTGTATTATATACTATGTTCGGAGATATAATGCTGAACCATACCTAACCTATTATTGCTTAAATTTAGCTATACTTTTTTATATCGTTTTAGCTAAATTAAATCGGGTACCAAGTTATGCCTGAGGTACGGCGTGTCCAGAAATTCGGCAGGTCAACGCTGATGATATCACTACCATCCTCGTGGGTGAAGTCCGTAGGACTTTCTCCCGGAGACACCGTTAGCATTGAGGTGCTTGAGGATGGAACGTTAAGGCTAGCACCAATAACAATGCTACAGAAGAAGAAGGAGAGAAGATTAACGGTTAGAGTCGGTCAAGGATCTTCTGAGAGCCTACTTATAAGAGCTATTTACGCAGGCTATATTCTCGGTATGGATACCATAGTCGTTGAGACGACCAGTGGAATTCTTTCGGAGCCACATCTACGCGTGATCCGTGCCACTGTAAGAGCATTGATTGGGGCCGAGATAATTGAGAATACTCCGAACAAAATCACTATTCAGGTCCTAATCGACGCTAGCAAGTACTCGGCCGCAACAATTATCGGGAGGATGGCTAACCTCGTTAAGTTCATGATTCAACACATCCAGATAGCGTTGCTCGACAATAAGCCATACCTCCTAAGGGAAGTACTGGAGCTAGAGAGCGAAGTTGACAGGCTTCACGCGTTAACGGTTAGACAGCTTCTCCTTTCACAGACGAATAGGACGTTAGGGCGTTACTTAGGGATCAAACCATCTCTCGCCACAGAGTATAGGGGGGTCGTACGGGCGTTTGAGGAGGCTGCTGACGCTCTGAGCGCTGCTGCGGAAATCCTGGTTAAGGGTGGTGTGGACGTTGTCCGTAAGCTTCAGGCAACAAAGGATTTGCTGAAGGAGTGCTTAGATACCCTGCTTCTAATAGTTGACAGGATAGATAAGTGCCTCAAGAACCTTAACCCATATCTAGTTAATGAAGTGTTGAACCTCATTAAGGAGTATCACGGTCACCTGAAGAAGTACAATGAGCTAGTGTTTAGGGAGCTAGGACTCGATGAAGCCTACTTAACCATTAGGGAGTTCTCTGATAGGCTTTATGAGGTTAGTCGAGAAATGGAGACCATAGCTGAGACGGCGTTCGACATAGCGATAGAGAAGACCGGTGAGGTACTAGACATAAGCCGAACTTACGTATGATTTTAGCTTAAGTGTACCTGGATAATATGGTCACTATTCTTTAAACCTCAGGAAGCGTAACACATTGTTAGGGGTTGCTGGCATGATTGGTGCTGTGCTCTTAGGATTCATAATAATGCTTGTCCTCAGCTTAATACCAGGTGTGGGTTCCTTAATAGGCGGGTTTGCGGGCGGCTTCATTGCGGGCTACATGACTGGTGGTACCTCCAAGGGAGCGTTGGCTGGCTTCCTTGCCGCGCTACTTGGCGCTATAGTTGTAGGTGTCATCTTAGCGACCGTAACGTCCCTGCTAGCAACGCCCATCATAGGCGGCATCATAGGGTTCCTAGGATTCCTCTTTGTCGCTGTCCACTTCATAGGTCCGTTAATACTCGCGGTAATAGGTGGCGCTATCGGAGGCGCACTAAAAGGAGGGAAATAGGTGTATTAGAAGTTGTTCGTGGTAAGAGCCCTCAACGCTGTATTCAACGTGAGTGAGGTGGTACGCGACAATATTGAGTGTCGAGTAGGGTTGTTACCACCTAGAGTGGTCAACGTAATCATGACGACGTACAGGGCGCGTAACACGCAACTCTTAATCCAGCTTAATGATCCGTATAACAGTTGGTGCTTGATTGAAGAGGGGACAATTATTAGGTTCAATGATGGAAAAGCTCTAGGTCCTAAGCTATGCCCCGGGGCTGTTCATCTAGACTTAATCAAGAGGACTGACGAGACTATAACTTTCCATATGTTGAGGGAGGGATGTTGGGAGGAACCATCCCCACGCACACCGTTCTGTCCGAAACACTTCAACACTAGGTATGGTCAGTACGTGCGTTACGTGTTCGGATCAGGTAAGCCTAATCCTGACAACCCGTTCTTCCATTTACCCGCACTACTTTACGCTGTGTTCTATGGTGGAGATCGCCTGAAGGTAGGAACCACTATAATAATTAAGGGGTTAAGGAGATTTCTGGAGCAACCTGTGTACTTGATTGCGTTACTCAAGCTATGTCGTAACATAGAGGATGCTAGGGAATTAGAGGTATGGTTTTCGAAGTCCTCAAGATTATTTAGTCAAGCACCCAGCATGAAGCTCAGGATAGGTGACATCATAAGGTCCTTAATGAGGAAGGACCTTACTAAGGACATGTGTAGGTTTGTAAGGTCATTGATTCTAGCCGTCACGGAAGCCACGAGCAGGAGGGGTAGACCAGGCTCAAGTAAGTCCCTCGCCGATCAGCTATGGAAGAAGTTAAGCGTGATTAACGTGACACGTCCCGACCTAGAGAAGGAATTACTTAGGTCTAGGGTTGCTGTAGACGTTAATATGGCAGATAAGATACTGGCTGGGCGGGCCGCCGAGTTCTTAGGGATTGTAAGGGGCTTCATCTTACTGAGGGTTAATGGCGCCGGGAACTTTGCCGTCCCGTACGAGGTGTTTAGGGACAGGCTAACCTACGCTCGAGTCACGTCATGAGACACGCTCTGCAACTCTTTTAAGGTATTAAGCACGCAAACCTAATCCTTAGGTGTTAGTGGTGGTTAAGTTCGAGCTTCCCGAACCACCTGAAGACATTAAGGAGTTCAGTGTGTGGGACGCGCTCGAGGAGTTCCTCCTTTCCCTTGAGGCAGCGGGGGCGTCGGAGAAGACTGTTAAGGCATATAGGGCCGGTATCTCCGACTTCCTTAAGTTCACAGGTAAGGAGCACGTAGGTGACCTCAACTACAGGGACTTCACTAGGTGGAGGTTAGACAGGCTTAGGAACGGCTTCCCTAGAGGCTCTAAGGACAGGAGAAAGGCGCAGATGACCCTTCACTACTACTCGCTTTACGTGAGGGCGTTTCTTCAGTGGCTAGGTATTGTTGGGAAGGTGCCAGCCGTCGCTAGGCCTAGAGGAAGGACTAGGGTGCCTACATTAAGCGAACGTGAAGTGCTTAAACTCCTTGAGGCCGCCCGCGACGTTCTGGATTTACTCATAGTGTCGATGCTCTTCGAGACAGGCATGCGTGCCCAAGAACTCCTCTCAGTAAAGGTGGAGGACATTAACATGAAGAATAGAGAAATCATCGTGAGGAACGCTAAGTTTGGCGAGGAGAGAGTAGTGTTCTTCGGCCCAGCAACCGAAGCCGTACTTAAGAAGTACTTACAGCACATTAAGTCGGGCCGCCTAATACCTTTAAGCTACACGGGCTTATACAAGAGGCTTAAGACCCTCGCCAAAAGAGCCGGTGTCGACCCTAGGAAGGTACGCCCACACGTCCTAAGGCATACCTTCGCCACAGAAGCCCTCAAGCGGGGCTTAAACCTGATAGCTCTGCAGACCATACTTGGTCACAAGGACGTTAAGACCACGCAGATGTACCTACACCTACTGAAGGAGGATATAAGGAGGCAGTACATGCGCGTGTTCGCAGCACAGCAAGAAAGTGAAGGTGCTGAAGTGACTGCTTAATCCCTACAAGTTTTATGCCTAAGCACATCTTTCCTACTAGTGGCGAGCTACGGTGGGCGTAAACGTACTTGCTCGAAAAATACAGCAGTTAAGTGAGTTAGGTATCCCAGGACCGGCAACTAAGGTCTATGAGAGGTTAGCGAGTAAACTGCTGGCTAAGCTCCATGAACTTGCGATTAAGCGATTAGGGTTAGGGAAAGGACTTCATTACGTGCTGGACGCTGGGTGCGGGCCCGGACACCTTCTGTCGAAACTCCTAACATCACGAGATAAGCCAACATACGCCGTGGGTCTCGACATCTCACCAGCCATGGTTGAACTCGCTAAAAGAAGGTTACTTAGCAGTGAAGGTACCGGAGTATCTGACATCGTGGCGGGGGACGCTACCTGCCTCCCCTTTCGGGACGACTCCTTCCACGCTATCATATCAACCGGGGTTCTGCACCACATTAGTGAACCAAGTAAGTTCTTCAGAGAACTACAGAGAGTCCTTAAGGAAGGTTCCTCAGCACACGTGTTTGAGTTCTCACCAGACACACCATGGTCAGAGATTAGGGAGACCTCAAAAATGATGGGTGTAAATTCGCTGCTCCTTAAGGTGATTAGTTCTATGCATGGAATACCGCGAAGAGAGTACGTTAATGGATACATTAGGCAGGCACTAACCGGTCTTGACTGCGAGATTCACTTCATTAACTTAGTGACGGAGGTGGAGATAATTAAGCGTGGTCATAGAGGTATTGAAAAACCGCCAAAGTTAATTTGCGGGATCTAAACTCTAGGGTTGGGTTCGGTAGTCATGAGTGGGAAGGAAGGAAGCAAGAAGGGAATTGATTACCCAAGCATTATCGCATCACTGATACTGGTGGTCATTGCGGCGTCACTCTTCGCCACCACCTTAGCCACAGTATCTCCGAGAATCACGTACTCCAGGCTCAAGTTAGCTGCGGAAGCTACACCAAGGCCACCACCCCTTCCCACAGCAAGTGTGGAGAAGTCGTTCGCGTCCAGAATAATTTCCGAGGTTAAGGATCTTCTTAGCTCCCAAGCCCTAAACGAGACTGTTAAGGACGAGGCAAACGCGCTCATCTCGATAGCTGAGGAGAGGTTGAGGACGGGTGATACTGGAGGCGCCATGTCTAACTCACTTAAGGCCTTGGCTGAGATTACTGCAAGCATTGCGGCAAGGGATTACAGCACATTAGGCATTAACGGGACCTTGAAGGAATACATGCCTAAATACGCATCGCTTGCCGAGGAGCTTCGATCCTTGAATGCTTCGGTAATTGCTGAGATGGGGAAGCCGCACAGTATAGGGTATATAGCTGATAGTCTAGCATACGCTCAGTACTTCGTGGACTACGCGTGGAGGATACTCAGAGCAGGGAACGAGTCCCTTAACACATTGTCCGCTGGTAACGGGACTGTTGCTGATGTCATGATTGTTGCTAGAGCGTACGTGCTTGCCAGCAAACTATATGACTTAGCTAAAGAGTACTTAGCGTCAGAGGACGCCGGTAACCCTAAAGTAACCGCCGAGAAGGCCGCACAGATACTTCTTGGGAAGGCTGAGGACGCCATAAGGCATGTTAGGGATGAGGTGCAACCCTACACCATAGGGGCGAGGCTACTTGACTACGCATCATCGTTAGTTATGTCGGCTAGCAACGCGATAGCCAGGGGGAGATATGCGGTAGCGTGTTACTATGCCTTAATGGCTGAGGCTTACGCGATAGCTACTGAGGAGCTAAGCAACTCACTCTACGTTTCCGATTACTTCAACATTACGATCTCAGCCGATGCTGTCCTAATGAAGAGGGCTGATGCCCTACACGCTTACTCCGCAGCGCTAGCAAGTAACTCTACACTAATCAACATAATTTTATCATCTGTGTGGAGTGACATAGCCTCCGGCGATAAGGACTTAATGAACTGCGTTAACGCGTTCTGCCTCCGCAAGAAGGAGACACCGCTGTCCTCGTATGACCTGGTCCCATCCTACATATACTACGCTAGGGGAGCCGCGCTCGCGAGGGCAGCATCCACGCTACTCAATAAAAGGTGAATAGACTTAGGAGACCCTGAACACACAGGATGTTGCCTCCCAGTTAATTCTTATTACTCCATGCCCTGCCTTTAGTCGGTGACATCATGAAGTTAATTTACCTCGTGCTTGATGGTGCGGCTGATAGGTTAGCTGATGAGGTAACGTCCTATGAGCTAGCGCGGAAGCCCCTACTCGACCTGCTTGCTAAGGCCGGGAAGTGCGGCATGATGTATACCGTGGGTAAGGGCATAGCGCCAGAGTCCGACGGCGCGGTCATGTCGATCCTTGGCTACGACCCCCACAAGGAGTACACTGGAAGGGGCCCGATCGAGGCCGTCGGCGCCGGGTTAACACTGAGGGAGGGGTATGAGGTAGCGTTCAGAGCGAACTTCGCGACCGTTGACCCCGCGACCTACAAGCTCATTGACAGAAGGGTGGGGAGGTCCCTGAGGACTGAGGAAGCTAAGGAACTAGCTAAGGCCCTTGACGGAATGGAGCTAAGCAAGTACGGCGGGTACGTGCGTGTAGTGGCTACGGTCGGGCATAGGGCTGTTGTGGTTATCGGGAGTAAGGAAAGGAGGCTAAGCGATAATGTGGAGAATGTTGATCCAGCGTACAGAAAGGTCGGGAAAATCTCGGTTGCGGTTAAGGGTTTTAAACCTTATATAAGGTGGTGTGAGCCTCTCGATGGAAGCGAGGAAGCTAAGGTAACGGCTGAGCTAGTCAATGAATTTATCAAGAAAGCCATAGAGATCCTAGACAAGCACCCGGTGAATAGGGAGCGTGAGGCGAGGGGCGAGCTAAAAGCGAACGCCATACTGCTAAGGGACGCTGGGGGCGCGATACCGAAGGTAGAACCAGTAAGCAAGCGCTACGGACTTAAGTTCGCGGCGGTGGCGGAAATGCCTGTCGAAATAGGCATAGCCAGGATACTCGGGATGGAGGTAGCTAAGGTACCCCCACCAACTGAAGACAGGAAGTCAGACTACGAAATCAGGGTCAAAGCGACCCTAGACCTACTCAAGAAAGCCGACGTAGTCTACGTACACCTCAAAGGCCCGGACGAACCAGGTCACGACGGAAACCGCGAGGGGAAAGTCAAGGCGATAGAAGACATAGACAGATACTACGTAGCCAGAATCCTACCGCTAATAGACCTTAACGAAGTAGCAATACTGATAACCTCAGACCACGCAACACCACCAACTATGAGGGCACACAGCGACGACCCAGTACCCCTAGCACTAATAGCCCCTGGCCTAGAGCCGGATAAAACAACCAAACTAACGGAAAAGGAATGCTCAAGGAAGGGAGAACTAGGAACGATAGAACACGGGTGGGAACTACTGCCGAAGATACTGAAACTCATTAAGGAGTAAAATACCACAAAGTATTTTTCACGGGATCCGCTGAAAGTGAGGTAAATTATGAGCTCACTAGCTTAGTTAGGCTTTCTGCTACGTCCTTGAGTTTCGTATATTTGCCGAGCAACTCGACCCCGATCCTGATACCCGTGTCAAATGACCTTAGGTTTTCTTCGGCATTCCATAGCTTGCTTATCTCTTTCCTTAGTTCCTCAGTTATTGCGGGGATGAATGCAGTTATTATTCCTAGTGCGACCATGTTTGGGGTCCCCGACTTCACTATCTTTACCCATATTACGTTGTCTTTAGGTATGGATCTGACTAGATCCTCGTCAGCTATTATGGCTTTGGATGATAGTATTTCATTCCTTCTCCTCGCTACTCCCGCTTCGTGGAGCGCTACTACGAGGTCGTAGTTCTCTGGGTACGGGTTCTCTATAGGTTGTTTTGAGAGCACTACGTACGCCACTACAGCGCCTCCCCTTACTTCAGCTCCGTAGCTCTGTAGCTGTGCTACGTACAGTCCTTTCTTGAAGGCCGCTCTCGCTAGTAGTGTTGCTGCGAGCACTACTCCCTGTCCTCCTCTTCCGGCTATCGCTATTGTATGTTCCTGTACTTGGGTGTGCGTGTTTTTACTCACCTTTACCCCCCTCCGTGGCCTTCCTCACGTATTCAAAATACCTGTCCAGGTATCCTGGTTTGTTCTCTGCTTTGAGGATCCCTATACGTCCATAGGGTGTTTCCGTGTTTGACCGGCATACCTTCATTAGCTCCTTGATTTTCTGCCCCGGTGTTTTTCCTTCGTACCTTACCACGTAGGTTATGCATGGGGCTATTACTTCTATGAAGCGGAAGCCTCTGGAGTGCTTGCTTAGTGCTTCCTTGATTGAGTTCTTGAGTTGGTTGAAGTTCGCCACACACCATCTAGCCACGTAGTTTGCGTTTGTGCGTGCTATTAGTTCCGCTACGTCCATTACTGGTTCGTACGCGCCGTAGGGTGTGGTGACGGTCCTCATACCTTCAGGGGTTGTTGGGGATGCCTGGCCTCTAGTCATTCCGTACACTAAGTTGTTGACGAGTATTACTAGGAGATCCATGTTTCTTCTGGCGGCGTGTACTAGGTGATTGAAGCCTATTGCGGCTAAGTCGCCGTCACCACCGATCACGATCACGTTTAGGTTTGGTTTTGCTAGCTTGACGCCTGTCGCTACCGCGACCGCCCTTCCGTGGAGGGTGTGTATCGTGTCTGCCTTTATGTGGGGGCTGGGTATCCAGGAGGAGCACCCTATCCCGCTCACGAATACGTAGCCCTTAAGCCTCTCAACCCCTAGCTCCTCGAATGCCTTGAACATGGCATTCATTACTACACCATTAAAGCATCCCGGGCAGAAGGGGGTGGGGAGAACCTCCTCCCTTAAGTACTTACGGCTGAAGTGCTTCCTCAAGCACCTCACCCCACACCTTCTGTGCCTTCTCAACAATCTCGCAAGCATAGATTGGGACCCCACCACCAACCTTGTTTATGGGTACGACGACCGTGTCGTTACTGGCTACGATCCTCACGTCATACACTACCTGACCTAGGTTGAGTTCTGGAACAATGACTACCCTAGCGTCCTTGACGTAGGATCTGAGGGCATCGTAGTTCATGGGCCACAGAGTCTTGAGCCTAAGTAAGCCTACGCTGAAGCCAACTGCCTGCAACCTCCTCACGGCCGTCCTGGCCGGTCTGGACATGGAGCCGTAGGCAACAATGAGTATGTCAGCCTCATCATCCCCGAAGTACTCGTACATGAAGACCTTCTCAATATTCCCTAGCACTTTCTCCTTTAACCTCTTAACCAGCTTGAAGTGCGTTTCGAAAGAGTGTACGTCCCTGTATCCCCACTCGTCATGGGTAGATCCAGTGATCAGCAAGTCGTACCCCTCACCAAGCGGAGGGAGAGGAGGAGGTTTCCTCGGATCATCGGAGCCGAACGGGGGTTTACTATAATCCTCCGAACCCCACCCGGGTTCGGGTTCCTTAACCTTATCAGGCATTTCAACAACCTCCCTCCCATGCCCTACGAACTCATCACTCAGCACCACTACCGGCACTCTAAGACCCCACGCTATCTCGAAGGCCTTGACTGTTAAGTCGTAGGCCTCCTGCGGGCTCGAAGGCGCTAGCACCACCACGACCTGATCTCCATGCCGTCCCCACCTAGCCTGCATAACGTCGCCTTGAGCTGCCTTAGTTGCTTGACCGGTTCCGGGCCCCGCACGCATTACGTTAACAATAACTATAGGGGCCTCAACCATGACCGCGTACCCTAGACCCTCCTGCATCAGTGAGAAGCCCGGACCAGAGGTTGCGGTCATGGACTTAACCCCTGCTAATGCGGCCCCAACAACCATGTTGATGGCTGCTAGCTCATCCTCTGACTGAATGAACATTCCTCCATTCTTAGGTAGTTCACGCGCTAGGTAGTGCATGATCTCGGATGAGGGCGTGATTGGGTAGCCAGCGTAGAACTTTAGGCCAGCATCTAACGCTGCCTTAGCGACGGCTTCATTACCACTTAAGAACTCTACCCTCACCCCTGACCACCTCCCTCATCACACACGATAGTTATCGCGAAGTCAGGGCAATAGAGAGTGCATGTCTCACAACCAATACATTCCCCCTTAAGCATAGGGTACCTGTACCCGCTAGGACCTAAGTTGGGGCTGAGTTCAAGCGCGTTCTTCGGGCAAACTGAAACACATATGCCGCAACCCTTACAGAGGTTCCGATCCACCTCCACAGAACAGGCACTCAAGTTCGGGTCCCAACCATAGAACGCGCACGGACAAATAAATTAGTACTCAAATAAACCGCGTAAGACTATCAGGAAGCGACTACCG
>WAOL01000065.1 GCA_015521295.1 Desulfurococcales archaeon | reverse complement strand
GTTCCTTACGGCCTTAGGGTTGAGGGTGTTTGGGTGACAGCCCTAATAGCGTCTTGGGTAGCCATGATTGTGGGTGTGGTTCCGTTCCTTAGAATTAGGTCAGCGCTTGAGTACTGGGCGACTCTTGCCTACATCGTACTCATAATCGGGTTTGTCGGCGGTGTGGCAGCGTTGGGTGGCGGGCGCGGAGTTGCGTACGTTCTTTTGTCCTTGTACGTTGCAGGTGTGCCTTCCGCTAAGGTATGGTACGTTGCCTTAGCTGTGTGTACCGGGTTATTAGTTGCTTCGTTACTAAGGCAGGCTAGGAGGCTTAAGTGGGGCTGGTTGCTTAGGGTTAAGGTATTTGGTAGCGATTCCTTAACGCTTAGTGAGGCTGTGACCGCTTGGCTGATTGCTTTCATAATGCTTATGGCTCCTTACTACCCGTGGCTGAATCCTAGGGGCGTGTTAGTTGATGTTGACCATATTTACTACTGGCGCTGGCTACGGAGCACTGAGTGGGGCAACATAACAGTTAGGTTACTGGAGTTCAATCAGGGTGATAGACCGCTCTTCGTGGGGTTCGTCTTCCTGATAACTAGGCTTATTCCGTTCAGGGTGTTTGACGTACTCTACATAGCTGGTGCTGGTGCCTTGGTGACGGTGCTTGCGGAAGGCGTATGTAGGAGGGTGGGGATCGGAAAGTGGTTTGGGTTCACGGCCGCGCTCCTTGCTTCTGTTCCCCTCTACTTCGTCTTTGGCGGTTATCACGCTAACCTCGCGGCAATGTGCTTAGCGTTAGCTACCCTTTATTGGCGGCTTGGGTGGCGTGAAAGTTCCGTAGAGATCCGTAGGCTTGCATTGCTTGGGGTAGCGTCCCTAGCTACAGCAGCTACTCACTCGGAGGCTTGGATACTGTATACGCCGCTCTTTCTTCTGGATATCCCCACCCTTGTTACGTGGGTCGTTAGCGGTTCTTCATGGCTAGTGGCAAGGGAGTTATTAGTGTCCCCGAGGTATGTGGTGCTCGCGGGCAAGTTATTGGCTAGTGGCGCGCCAACAATAACCCAGTTGGACTTCCAGCTATTAATCATGCTTTGGGGAGTTCCAGCAACATGGCTAACTTATTTACTGGCAACGGCCGGGGGTATTAAGGTATGGAGAGAGGGGGAGTTAAGTAAATACTTACCATTCTTAACCTCGACCGCATTAACACTTGTCCCGTTGCTCACCTTAACCCCTCGATTCATGGTTCATAGAGTACTCATGAACACCGCGTACTGGTTGTTCGTAGCTTACGCGTTAAGTCAGGCATGGGGATCGAGGAAATGGAGGTGGGTAGTTCCACTGTACGTTGGACTCCAGTGGCTGTACGTTGCTTGGCTCTTAAGTAATGCCGTACCTTCTAAGCTACCATGATGAGGGCCTGTAAGAAAGCGTCATCCTTTAATATTTCGTCCATGCATTTCTCTTTGAATAAGTTCTGTGGAGGGAGCAGAGATGAGCAAAGATCAGGTTGTCGGGGCTGGCTTAGTCGTGGTTTCCATAGCTGTAATCGTGGTTTACGTGTGGCTTGTGTTCTTCCCTCCGTGGGCGGGGATTGACTTAATCGTGCTGAAGTTAACCGGAGCAATAGCGGTTGCGGGAGTCTTCGGGATCCTGGCGTGGATAGGGTACACCCTAGCAACCACGCCCCCACCGAAACCCATCGAAGAGATTGAGAAGGAGTTGGAGGAGGAGCTGAAGAGGCTGGAGAAGGAATTAGAAAGTGGTGGAAGCACGTCAACACCCTCTATTGGGCAGACAGGGAGTGAGGGGGGAAAGTAGGCCCTTAATGTTTCACTAACACTTTTTTCGGTGCCTTCATAACCTCTAGGTTTACTGGGGAGAGGTATCGATTAGGTAATTACTTGATCATGATTACCCTTAACTAACGAGTACGAGGATCAGCGTGGATGCCTTGCAAGAAACCTCTTGGAAGACTCGAAATGAATGCACCACAGCATCTATGAGGAAGCAAGTTAAGCTATAATTCCACTCCACTAGAATGAATGGAGGCTGAATTCAGCGTGGGCGGACCTAGGAAAAGCAGGTCTTACTTTGTACACCCTACCGCCGTCGTTGAGGAGGGGGCGGAGATAGGTGAGGGGACGAGGATATGGCACTTCGCACACGTGCGCGCAGGCGCTAAGATAGGGAGGAACTGTAACATAGGTAAGGGCGTGTATATTGATGTTGGGGTCGAGATAGGTGATAGGGTAAAGATCCAGAACTTCGTCTCCGTCTACAGGGGGGTTAAGGTTGAGGACGATGTTTTCCTAGGCCCACACGCCACGCTCACGAACGACCTGTATCCGAGGTCTTTCAATGAGAATTGGGAAGTCGTGCCGACCTTGATTAAGAAGGGTGCATCCATAGGTGCGAATGCAACGATCGTGTGTGGTGTGACTATAGGGGAGTATGCGATGGTTGGTGCTGGGGCGGTCGTCACTAAGGATGTGCCTCCGCACGCCCTGGTTTACGGGAACCCTGCGCGTGTTAGGGGTTTCGTGTGCTACTGCGGAAGACCATTAGACCTGAGTAAGCCTGTTAAGGAGGATGAGGAGGCGGTGACGTTCAGGTGCGGGCACTGTGGGAAGGATGTGAGGATACTTAGGAAACACCTAGCACTTCTTGAGAGGTAGTGGGTAGTGAGGGTAGTTGTCACTGGCGGTGCTGGCTTCATAGGGCATCACATAGTTATGAAGTTAGTGAGGCAAGGTCATGAGGTGGCAGTCATAGATGACCTTTCAAGACCCTCCCCAAGGGGGTTAGCAACACTCAAGCAACTCAACATAGACCTGCTTAAGGCAGACATAACGGACTACGCCGCAATGCATGAAGCCCTAAACCGCTTGAGGCCCAACGCGGTAGTACATTCGGCTGCACTAATAGATGTTGCTGAGAGCGTCGAGAAACCGCACACGTACATGCACGTCAACGCGGAAGGAACTGCCGCAGTGGTTAGGGCAGCGATTAGTGCTGGCGTAGAAAAGGTGATTTACCTGAGTTCGGCTGCGGTGTACGGCATCCCGAAGTACCTACCCATAGATGAGGAGCACCCAACGAAGCCAATATCACCTTATGGAGCCTCAAAGCTCGCGGGAGAGCTTGCCCTCGAGAGTTTAATGAAAAGCTTGGAGAAGCCTGAATATGTTATCCTACGCTTATTCAACGTGTACGGTCCGGGACAGAATCCCTCAAGCCCCTACTCTGGAGTCATAACGAAGTTCATCCACGCAGTAATGAACAGGAAGGAGATAGTAATATATGGTGACGGCAAACAGAGCCGGGACTTCATCCACGTTGAGGACGTGGTGGAGGCCGTAATTAAAGCGCTAACCGCCACTGAAACGTGCGCAACCCTAAACATAGGAACAGGAACGAGAACGACTATCAACGAGCTGGCTAAGTTGGTAATGAGTGTAGTAGGGAGGGAGGTTCCGGTTAGGTACGCCCCGCCTAGGAAGGGTGACATAAGGCACAGTGTCGCGTCGGTGGAAAGAGCTAGGAAGGTGTTGGGGTGGGAGCCTAAGATAGAGCTTGTTGACGGGCTAAGGACACTTCTTGAGGTCACCGACACCCAGCACGAGTAACCTACCCCTAACGCTGTAGTTGACATCGTCGTGAAGCACGTTAACGGCGTCAACGATTAGCGGCTCACGCCCAGAAAACTCGACTATGCTGGACACCTTAAGCCTCCAGTAAGCTGAGTGCCTAACGCATACGATTACCAGTAATGAGTCCTTGAGGGCCTCACGTAAGTTGTTTGTTAAGCCCACACCTAACTCACTCAAGTAGTCATCCTTGATCACGAGTGGGTCATGCACGATAATGTCCCTATATCCCCTACTGAGGAGTGTGGAAACCACGCCATGTGTCGGTGATAGGCGTGGATCGTCGATGTCCCCCCTGAAGGCATCGCCAAGGACAGCTACCCGCACACCCCTGGGCTTCAGTCCATGCTTAACTACCAGCCTGTGGGCTAAGTCAGCAACGATTGAGGGCATGGACTCGTTAATGATTCTGGCAAGCCTCGTTAACTCCATCGAGACCCCGACCTTCGTCGCCTCACCTATCAGGAAGTATGGGTACGAGGGTATACACGGCCCACCCACGCCGGGACCGGGCAGGAGTAGGTGGCAGTAAGGCTGAGTGTTAGCTACTTCCCTAACCTCGTAGTAGTTAACGCCTAGTGCTTGGGCCGCTAAGGCAAGCTCGTTGGAAAGCGCTATCACTACGTCCCTATACACTCCCTCAGCAAGCTTCTCGAACTCCGCCGCGATCGTCGAGGAAAGCCTCACGACGCCCTTACGAGCGACTAGCGAGTAGAGGCGCACTACCGCGTCAAGGCTCTGGGGACCGATCCCAGCCACGATCTTAGGGTAGTTCTCCTCAATGTCCCTTAAAGCTCTGCCAACGTAGACGCGCTCCGGACTATAGGCGAGGAGGAAGTCTTCCTCAGCTCTTAACCCACTTATGGATTCAAGAACCGGTCTAGCGACACGTTCAGTAGTGCCTGGCGGTGCACTGGACTCAATTACCACTAGGTCTCCAGCACTTAGCCCCTCACCCACGGATGCTACTGCGTCAATGAAAGCATCAAATCTCACGATCCTGTGGTTCCAGTCGAAGTGTATAGGGACCGTAACTACCTTAACCCTTGATTGACGGGACGCCTCGACAGCATCACTCGTTAATTTCAAGGCACCCGTCTTAAGACCTTCAGCAATAGCTTCCCTGACCTCTGCTTCAAAGAACTTCACGCGGCCCTCTCGAATGTCATTTAGCTTACTCTTATCGATATCGACGCCGATTACCCGCAGACCACGCCTGAGGAAAGCCGCAGTTAATGCCCTGCCAACGTACCCCATGCCGTAAATAGCTATCCATGCCTCCCCACTAACGACCGCGTCCACAGGGTCATGGTTGCTTACGCTCAATATCAACTCCTCAAGAGGTGGTTGCTCGACCCAAATTAACGTTGGCGGGGGACCTCATCCTTTTAAGTAAAGCGTCTAAGTAGGTTAGGGTCGGTAACCATGAAGTGCATAGAGAAAGGCTTAGTCGCATGGTTCACGGGACTCCCCGCAAGTGGTAAGACAACTGTGGCTTCCCTAGTTAAGGAGGAGTTAAGTAAGGCGGGGTACAGGGTGGAGCTCCTAGACGGGGACTGGGTCAGGAAAACAATAAACGTCGGGGCCGGCTTCACGAAGGAGGAGAGGGAACGCCACCTCCTCAGGGTCGCATGGATAGCGAGGCTACTAGCGAGGAACGGTGTGATAGTTCTATGCAGCTTCGTGTCACCCTACAGGGACGTAAGGAAGAAGATTAAGGACATTATAGCTGAGGAGGTCCCCTTCCTAGAAATCTGGGTTAAGTGCAGTGTTGAGGAATGCATAAGGAGGGATCCGAAGGGGCTCTACAAGAAGGCCTTGAAAGGGGAGATACAACACTTCACAGGCATAAGCGATCCATACGAACCGCCGGAGAACCCCGACCTAGTAATAGACACTGAGCACGATCCGCCAGAGAAGAATAAGGAAGCTGTGCTCAACCTACTCAGGAAGCACGGGATCGAGATTTAAGCCAGAGCAACGTTTTCCTGACCGCTTCTTAAGGCACCCCGTACATGAGCCTTCTCCGCGACATTAAGAGTAATTATTTTTAATTAGTGATAATTATAAATAATTATGGGGAGAGAATGCCGTTAGAGCCAGCATCGCTAGCGTGGACCACGACCCTAATCACCTTAGCACTAGCGACGCAGTACGTCAGTGGCGTCATAGGGATGGGGTACGGAACAATCTTAACGCCAGTACTCATACTTCTAGGGGTTAACCCGCTCAACGCTGTCTCTTCGGTAGTTGTTTCCCAGTTAGTGGGGAACTCCGTGCTCTCCCTTATGCATCATAGGTTTGGGAACGCCGACCTAAGGCCGGGAGGCGAGGAATCGAGGCGAGCCATAATACTAGGGGTCTCAGGGATAGTGGGCCCCCTCGTTGCTGTGATCCTTATGCTACACATGCCGGTGAACTTACTTAAGGCCTACGTAGCCATCTTAATGCTATCCATGAGCGTTCTGGTCGTGTTAAGCAGGAGGGTCAGGGTTAAGTACTCGACTAAGAAGCTTTTCCTCATAGCCACTGTCGCCAGCTTCAACAAGGGATTAACCGGTGGTGGATACGGCCCCATAGTGACCGCGGGGCAACTAATACTGGGGGTTAATCCAAAGTCAGCAGTCGCTGTCACGTCCATGGCGGAATTCATAACTGAGGTAACCGCAGTTATCCTGTATGGGCTTACCGGGCTACTTAACCCAGCACTCATAGCGCCAATGATTGCCGGAACAGCGCTGAGCGCGCCGTTGGTAGCCAAGACCGTTAAGGTTGCATCAAACACGACTTTAAGGAAAGTCATGACGGCAGGCATGACTTTCCTGGCCTTAGCCGTGCTCATTAAG
The DNA here is from genome assembly GCA_015521295.1 of Desulfurococcales archaeon. GTDB lineage: Archaea > Thermoproteota > Thermoprotei_A > Sulfolobales > NBVN01 > WAOL01. The sequence goes on along the minus strand of WAOL01000065.1, from coordinate 51,018 downwards.
GCACTCACTGTATTGTGAGAGGTGCATCTCCCACCATTAAGCTAGTACTGTGTGTTTACGCAAACACTCTTATTGGGAAAACTCCTCATTAGATTGAGGGTTAATGGGATGGGTGAGGAAACTGTAAGCATCGAGATATCGAGGGAGCTCTATGAGAAGGTGAAGAAGTATATTGAGGAGAACGGGGGCTTCTCCTCAGTAAGGGAATTCGTTGAGTTCGTCATTAACGAGGTACTCTCAACCGAGGAGGAAGCTAGTGCTGGCTACACTAAGGAAGAGGAGGAGAAGGTTAAGGAGAGGCTCAGATCCTTAGGGTACCTGTGAGGGTACGTAGCTAAGTAACACGCTAGCTTTTTAGGAGTAACTTTCTGCTCAATTAATTACGGGTAATTATATTTAATTGCTACCGCAACTTATTCACGGGTGCTCACTTGCCAGAGGGAGGGAAGAAAGGCGGTAGAAGCCGCTACACCACGGTCTCAATACCCGTGACGTTGTACAATAGGATAAAGAAACTCATAGAGGGTACGGGCTTTGCCAATGTCTCCCAGTTCGTTACCTACGTGCTCAGGGAAGTAGTTGTTGAGTATGAGAGGGCCCGTGAGGCTGAGGAGCCATTCACCGAGGAGGAAAAGGAGAAGATTATAGAGAAGCTCCGTAGGTTAGGCTACATTTAAGGAGGTGATGCGGGATGGTGTCTAGACCGCATGGGGGGAGGTTAGTCAATAGGGTTGCTAAGGGAAGAAGGAGGGATGCCCTCCTCGAGGAGGCGAAGGAGCTTCACAGTATTGAGGTAACAAAGAATACCGCGTCAGATATCCACAACATAGCGTATGGTGCGTACTCACCCCTCCAGGGATTCCTGCTTAGGGAGGACTACGAGCACGTACTCTACGACATGAGGTTATCGGACGACACGCCCTGGACCATACCCATAGTACTCGACGTACGCAAGGATGAGATCCAAGGAGTCAAGGAAGGTGATGACGTGGCCTTAACGCACGAGGGTCAGATCCTAGCCGTCATGAAGGTCGAGGAGATTTACGAGTGGGATAAGAAGGAGTTCGCTAGGCACGTGTTTAAGACTGAGGACCCCAACCACCCCGGTGTTGCCCGCACGTACGCCCGTAAGGAACTACTGATTGGAGGCCCGATAGACCTGCTTAACCCGCTGAAACACCCCTTCGACAGATACGCGCTCACACCGCTTGAGACGAGGGTGCTGTTCAAAGAGAAGGGGTGGAGAACCATAGTGGCGTTCCAGACACGTAACGTGCCGCACTTAGGGCATGAGTACGTCCAGAAAGCTGCCTTAACATTCGTTGACGGCCTCCTAGTTCACCCATTAGTGGGGTGGAAGAAACCCGGCGACTTCAAGGACGAGGTTATAGTGGCTGCTTACGAGGCACTAATCAAGCACTACTACCCGAAGGACTCGGTCGTGTTCTCCGTGCTCTGGATGCAGATGAGGTACGCGGGACCTAGGGAAGCAATACACCACGCGATAGTTAGGAAGAACTTCGGATGCACACACTTCATCGTGGGCAGGGACCACGCTGGCGTAGGTAATTACTACGGACCATACGAGGCGTGGGACCTCTTCAACGAGTTCCCCGACCTAGGCATAACGCCGCTATTCATACGTGAGTCATTCTACTGCAAAAAGTGTGGAGGCATGGTAAACGCTAAGATCTGCCCGCACAGCGACGAATTCAGGGTGAGGATAAGCGGAACCAAGCTCAGGAAAATGATAAGGAATAAGGAGAAACCACCGGAATACATGATGAGGCCGGAGGTAGCGGAAGTTGTCCTCAGCTTCGACAACCCGTTCGTCACTTAGGGAAATCCCCGCATGCGCTGAGTTTATTGAGGGAGTCCTTAAGAAAGGTAGGAAGGTTTACGTGCTACATCACTGGGATGCTGACGGCGTGGCGTCCGCAGCAATACTCCTGCGGGTGCTGGGACCCCGCATAGTGGGTATGAGCACACCTAAGATAGGTGTGTATGGGGCAAGCGCTCTGAACCCCAATGAGATTAAGAAGAGCGGGGCTGACACCCTGGTGATGCTGGATTACGGAGCACGCCCCGACGAGGTGTTAGCGCAAGTGCCTCAGGGGCTTCGGGCATTCATCGTTGATCACCACGCTGTTGAGTTAAGCTGTAATGCTCGGGAACACTGCTGTAACCCCGTAGCACTAGGCATGAGCGAGGCCGAATACCCCTCAACCACGTGGGTACTCTACGAACTTCTTAACACACCCTCTGACATCGTTGATTTGGTGGCACTAGGTATCGTTGGAGACCTTGGGCCAGCACTCGCTACGAGCGAGCACGTGACGTTTGTTGATAACGTTGCCGCTGAGCTCAACATGACCCTCAACGACTTCGTTAGGGCGGCTGAACTCATAGACTCCTGCTACAGGATTGTGAACAGTAAGTGCATCGAGTACGCGGTTCAAGTGCTTGCAGAGGAGGGTGTTAGAGGTGTTTTACATGACGAGGTATTGATTGATGCTCATGAGTCAGCGGCACGTTATGTTGACAGTGCCTACGACCGTCTCCAGAGCCTTGAGGAGCCCTGTCCCGGTGTGAAGATATGGAAGTTAAGCCTAGACTCCCTAGTGACTTCATACGTTGGAAGGTCGCTAGCACGCGCGTATCCGGACAACGTGATCCTACTAGCGCATAACATACCGTCACTCAACGTGACGTACGTGTACGTCAGAAGCTATTCCGTACCGCTAAGGAGGTTCCTTGAGAAGCTGAGAGAGGAGGGACTGAGCGTGGGTGGTAAGGACATGGTGTTCGTGGTGACGTGCTCCGAGGGAGAGGACTGCGATGAAGTGCTAGGTAAAATAACCACACATTTATGCCGTGACCTAAGTAAGGAGGGGCAGTAGATTTGAGGAAAGTATTCGTGCTTGGGCTGGACTCGGCGCCGCCGAAAACCCTATACGAGAGGTACGGTGTCGACATTCCCGTGTTGGGCTCGCTCATAGATGACTCCAGAAGGTGGTTAATGCGCACCTGCCACCCGCCAATAACGATACCGGCGTGGCTAGTGATGTTCACCGGTAAGACGCCGGGAGAGTTAGGCATTTATGGGTTCAGGCATAGGAAGCCTGGGGATGTTGGACACACCTACATAATAAACTCGAACTTCATTAAGCATCAGACACTATGGGATACCATCAGCCGTGCTGGCGGTCGTGTAGGGATTTTCGGGGTGCCCCCAACATATCCGCCGAGGCCCGTGAGGGGCTTCATGATAACGGACTTCATGACTCCGGGCCCGGAAAACCAGTACGCGTTCCCGCCGTGGCTTAAGCATGAGCTAGAGTCGAGGTTCGGACCACTCATATTCGACGTGAAGTTCAGGAGGCATGATAAGGAGAGGGTTAGGGACGAACTCTTCCAGATGACTAGGCAGCACCTGAAGATAATTGAGTACCTAGTTAAGCGCAAAGCATGGGACCTCTTCATATACGTTGAGATAGGTATTGACAGAATACATCATGCCTTCTGGAAGTACTTCGACGTCTCCCACCCTAGGTACGAGGAGAACAAGGAGCTATCACGTGTGATCCCCGACTACTACAAGTTAATAGACGAGGGGTTCAAGAGAATCAGGAAAGCATTGCCGAAGGACACGATAATAGTTGTTGCGTCCGACCATGGCGTCAAGTCTATGGCTGGCGCGTTCGCCGTGAACGAATGGCTCATTAAGGAGGGGTACCTGAAGCTGAAGGAGAAGCCGAAGAAGCCCGGCACTGACCTAACCAGAGAGATGATTGACTGGGACTCAACAATAGCTTGGGGCTGGGGAGGCTACTACTCACGCATCTTCATCAACCTAAAGGGCAGGGAACCGAAGGGAATTGTCGGCAAGGAAGAATTCGATGACGTCATAACGCAACTCTCCAACGACTTACGGAGAGTGAAAGGCGATAATGGCGCGTTATGGCGCAACATAGTGCTTAGACCGGAGGAAATATACCCTGAAGTGCGGGGTGACCCGCCTGACCTGATGGCGTACTTCGACGACCTAAGCTGGCGCGCTGCTGGAACCGTTGGGTGGGACACTCCGTTCCTTCCGGAGAACGACAGAGGGCCTGACGACGCGGTTCATGACTGGCATGGCGTGTTCACCGTCTACGACCCTGAAGGGACGGTGTCTCGCGGGATGGGCGGTGAGATGCCTATAGAGCGCATAGCTGATTACTTGAGGGAACTGATGCTCTCTAAGTCCTAAAGGTGATTTAAATGCAGGTTTTAACTCAACCACTAAGTAAGCGGGTGCATGCACCATACATTGGTTAACGTACGTTGCCTACGCCGGCATCGCCATTACTATATCCTTGCTTTCCTCCATGGCCGGAATTGGGGGCGGGGTATTCATGGTCCCCCTATTCTACTTCTTAGGGCTAGGAATGAGCAACGCCGTAGGAACCAGCAAGTTCGTAATCACCTTCATAAGCTTCGTGAGTATGGTGAACTATTTAAGAAGTGGTAAGGTGAATTACCGCGTAGGGCTAGTGGCTCTCGCGGCAATGATACCATCATCGTACGTTGGCGCCTACCTTTCAGGGCTCCTGAATTCATCGATACTGAAGTTCATTGTTGGTTCATTCATAATGATCTATAGCCTCAGACTCCTCTCCGCATTCATAAGGAAGAAAGTGAGAAAGGAGGGGGAGGAAAACGACTATGGTGTCAACCCATCACTAAACACATTACTTAAGTGCGCTTTCGTAGGTCTCATAGCAGGCTTCATAGCAGGAATAACAGGGACCGCAGGCGGCTCCGTGAACATGCCGCTCTACACCACGGTTTTAGGTATGCCCATACACAACGCCGTGGCTACGTCGTTCTTCACGATATTCCCCACAGCAGTGATAGCTACAACCCAACACATACTCCATGGTGAGGTAATTTACGATGTCGCTATACCTTTCGTTTCTGGGTCGCTTGTAGGTGCGTCCATAGGGTCCCGGCTGGCGGTTAAGATGAAGCCTCAAACACTCAGGTTAATTATCGGTTGCGTGCTTCTCGTAACGTCCGTTAAGATGCTATTACCGTGACTTCCTAAGAGGGTATGGAACGGTACCTAGATTAACGCTTTATCCCTTCAAAACAATACCTCACTTGGGCGGGATGACGTGAACCGGGTTGCCTGAGAATAAAAATGATGCTCCTTCAGCGGATAGACCGCCCACACCACGCATTACCTTCAGTGCCACATAGCACGCTTAGCGGTACGGTGAAGTAAACTACGCCGTCCTCAACCCTAGCGTCAACCCTTACCCCATTAAGGCTTACTTCCCTAATCACTCCTGAACTAAATACCTTGAACACCACGTCCTTTATTTCAGGTGAGTACCTCAAGGACTTTGGCTCTGTGCTTATCTTTAACACGTCCTCACGCTTCTTGAGGGTCACAGCAAGTTCGAAGTACTCACCGTTAAGGCTCTCGCCATCATCATCGTAGATAATTACTTCGGCTTCATGATTAACGAAGGACTCAACATATAGCGGGTCCCACACTTCATGCGCTGTCCGCTTGGGATCCGTGGTTATGACGGCCGTGTCCTCCCTAATGAATAAGGGAACTCTGTCTAAGGGAGCGTTAACGAGCTTCCAACCCGGTTCAAGAACTTCGCCCGTCCAGTAATTAACCCACTTCACCACCGGTAAGTACACCGCCCTAGCCTCCTTCCCTGAGGCCATCACTGGCGCCACGAGTAATGACTTACCAACCATGAACTCATCGCTTACAGTGTAGGATCGCTCATCCTCGGGGAACTCCAGAAAGAGTGCACGCATGACTGGCTTACCGCTCCTGCTAGCCTCAACAAATACGCTGTAGATATATGGTAGGAACCTGTACCTCAACTTAATGGCATCAGCTATTAGCCTCTCCCACTCAGGGCCGAAGACCCATGGTTCTTGTCTTCGCGTACCTTTACTGCTGTGGTTCCTGAAGAACGGGTAGAAGGCACCTAACTGTGTCCATCTCAGGAGGAGTTCCGGTTCTGTGTCACCCTCGAAGCCGCCTACGTCCGCGCCGACGAAGTGAAGCCCGCTTAAACTCATATTCAATAATATAGGTATTGAGACAGAGAGATGTTCCCAACAAGACTGATTATCCCCTGACCATACCGCCGCGTACTTCTGTATGCCGGCGTAGGCCCCCCTGCTGAGGATGAACCACCTGCTTCTGGGGTTATGCTTCTTGAATGCTCGGAAGGTTGCTTCCGCCTCTAGTAGCGGGTATGCATTGTGAATACTATCATGATGCACTTTAAGTCCGTTACTAGCCTCGTGGACGGCATCTATTCGCGGCACACCCAGCCAAGGCCATCCATACGTGGAGATCAGTGCTGGGGCCTTGCGAAGAAGTTCGCCGAGCTCACGTGTTCTGCCCTCACTCAGTAGAGCGCCCGCTTTCCTGGCCACGGACTCGACGTCACTTACCTTGTAAAATATTGCCGGTTCATTCATGTCTAACCAAATGCCGCTGACACCCTTTGAGAGTAACTCACACGCTACTAGTTCTCCCCACCACTCACGCACGTCCTCACGGAGGAAGTCTGGGAACACGCATACTCCCGGCCACACGCCACCGCGGAATAGTTCGCCGTTAGGGGTCTTCATGAATGCGTTGATCGCTACGCCTTCCTCAAACACTCTGTACCCTCGCTCCTCCTTAACACCTACGTCCAGTATCGTTACCAGTCGAATGCCTAGCTTACGTAATTCCTTAGCTAGCTTCTTGGGTTCCCTGAAATCCCTACTCCACATGAATATCCTATATCCCTCCATGTAGTCTATATCAAGGTGTATGGCGTCACAAGGTATGCCTCTCTCCCTGAAGGCCCTAGCTATGTTGAGGACCTCCTCTGAACTCATGTAGCTGTACCTGCTTTGATGATAGCCTAACGCCCACTTAGGCGGTAAGTAAGGCTTCCCGGTTAGGGATGTGTACGCCTCGATAACCTCTAATGGGCTCCTACCAGCCATTACGTAAGCTACTAACGCATTACCGTAAATTGAGGTCCTCACCAGACCCGGGGACCTAGCACCTACGTCGACCTCCGCGTATCCCGCGTGGTTTACGAATACACCAAGGTACTTTCCAGGTTTCAGCGCTAGGTAGAAAGGAATTGACGCGTACATCGGTTCCCCTAGAGGTAGGTGAACTGGCTGGTCAACGTTCCATAGCCTGTACGTCCTCCCTCGCCTATCGAGGGGGCCGTATTTCTCACCTAAGCCATAAATGTATGAGTCTCCCGCATGATGCTCGAGTACAAGCATACCGTCCTTGGGGGACGTGACGCTGAGTTCTGTTAATGTCTTGCCCTCCCAACTTATCTTGAGGCTTGCTTCCTCGATCCTTACGTCCCAAGCCTTGACCGTGCGTTGGGTGCTTGTTGCGGTAGTCGCTGGTATTAGCTTTAGCAACTCCTCGAGTCTCCTTAACGATTCTTCGCACCCTTCACGGCACGCGCTTATCTTGAGGATGTTATTACTTAGAGGTTCGTAAGTGAGGCGCACTGCTTCTTTCCTGAAGGCCCCCTCGTTTATCAAGAGGCATGTTCACCTTCCCTAATGTGTTGGTAGGGTTCATCAGTGTTTCTGCGTTGTTAGGACGTACTCAAGTATGCCGCGTAAGGCTGTCTTAGCCGAGTTCCTGAATATAGGGTTATTCTCGCGGGCAGCCATTATCTCAGCTACTTCGGGATCCTCCTTAAGGATTATCTCGAACACTGTGTCGGGGTCCGTTAAGCCTTTTCTTACCGCATTCTCCACTATGTTTAACCACTGTAGTATCTTGCTCTTCGCTTTCTCGAGGGCTTCTTCACCCCGCCACGGCAGGACCCCGTAGTGTGAGACCGTCACTACGTCGGGGCGTTCCTCCTTAATCTTCTCAATACTTGCTAGCGCTAGGTCTGCCCGGAAGGGTGGTGGGGTGACGGGGTGTAGCTTGCCATCGTGGTGAATGGCTAACGCGTCACCAGTCACCGCAACTGAGTCGGGGATCACTAAGTATGCTACGTGGTGTGGTGCGTGCCCCGGTGTGTATATCGCCTTGACCTTAACGTCCCCTAAATCGATTATCTCACCGTCCTCCACGCCATGCACGTACCCAGGGTCTATGGGTTCCGGCTTACCCATGGCGTTTGCCCTTTCTTCCCCTAGCACTGTTAGTGCTGATGACCACAGCTTCGTTGGGTTGACGACGTGTTTGACACCGCGGGGGTGAACTAAGATCCCTCCATCATATCCTTCGTTGATTAGGGTTTTGAGGAGTGAAGCTGCGGCGCCCCCATGGTCTAGGTGTATGTGGGTCAGTGCCACGAAGAGCCTCCTAACGTTATTACTGCTTAGCAGTGGCCTAAGTTCTGTTAGCAGGTTCCTCAATCCCGTCATTGCTCCGGCATCAATTAGTGCCGCCTTGCCTTCACCCACAACTAGGTAAACCCCTATTAACTGAGGCACACCCAAGGGCTTCGTGTCTATCAAGTAAACGTGGTTAGTCACCTTCTCCGCACTCACCCTGATCACCTCTAGATTTTTGCGAACGCCTTGTCTAAATCCTCTACTAAGTCATTGACGTCCTCCAGCCCGACGGAGAGCCTTAATAGCGTGTCCTCAATGCCTAACTCCTCCCTAACGTCTGGCGGTATGTACTTGGCTGCGGAGGCACTTGCTATGGATATCAGTGATTCAGGCCCGCCCAGGCTCGGTGATGGTGCAATTACCTTAAGTTCCTTAAGGAACCTTATGATCGAGTCCCTACCACCGCGTGGAACGAAGCTAACTACGGCGCCGTAGAGCTTTGCGCGGAATATTTTATTGGCTATGCTATGGTAGGGACTGCTAGGCAGTCCGGGGTACATAACGTCCTTAACTTTCGGGTGATCCAGAAGATATTCTGCTATGGCTCTAGCGTTCTCACATTGCTTAACGAACCTCACCCGCAATGTCTTAATCCCACGTATCGTTAGGTACGCCTCGAGGGGCTGCATTACGGTCCCCAACATCCTACGCCAATCCCAGAGATCTTGGATGACGGCGCTTGATGCCGCCACCGCACCCCCAATAACATCGTTATGCCCGGCTAAGTACTTCGTGAGGCTGTGGATTGTTGCTGAGGCGCCATAGTCCTTAGGATGCAATAGAATAGGAGTGGTGAAAGTATTGTCAACAACTAATGTAGTGTTTTCGCGGTCTTGCACGACCCTCGATATTCTATTTAAGTCTATTACCTTCAGCGTCGGGTTACACATAACTTCCAAGAAAATCACAGTTTTTACTGCCCTATCGTCACCCTCTAACGCGTCTATTATCGCATCAGCAGAGGGCCAGACCTTGATGACGTCAAACCCAATCTTCTTGGATAGCGACTCCAGAAGCTGAAGGGTGGTGCTATACATCTCTAGCGGCACGATCAACTTGCAACCTGGCTCAAGAACCCTTAACATTAACGTAGATATTGAAGCCATCCCACTTGAGAAGACTAGGGCATCATCGTAACCCTCTAACGACGCGATCACACGTTCCAGAGCCCGTACAGTTGGTGTCTCTTCCCGGGCATACTTAATCACCTTACCTCTATCGCTCACCATAGCATGCTCCTCATCTAGGTACCTGTAAGCAGTGCTGAGGTACACTGGCGTAACTACTGAACCAAACTGCTCTTCATTCCACTTCCACCCATGCACAGCACTCGTATCATCCCTAACCACTTCGCATCACTAGTTACGAATACCATGACACACCTTTTTAGTTAATCCTTTGCAATCATGCCATCTAAGCCGGAACACGATTAGTTAAGTTGATCATGTAGCACATGAGGATTAACGGACAACTAAGGAAATTCTCAGCCGAAAACTCCGCGATCATCCATCACTACTTTACGGGCTCATCATCGATAATGCCCTAAGATAACCCTGCGTCACCCCCCTATTCTCCTTAACCCGTGTAGAGCTGAAGTTAACCCAAATCAATAAGACAAGAAATAACCTAGTATGAGCATAGTTGAGGTGGCGCCGGGGGCGGGATTTGAACCCGCGTGGGCGCGTAGCCCACCGGCTCTCCAGGCCGGCCCCTTGGGCCGCTCGGGCACCCCGGCTCCAAGTAAGTTGTTTATTGTGTGGTTTTAAAGCATGGGGTTCGTTAAGGAAGTTGTTCTGCTTACCAGAAATAATTTAGGGTTTTCTCTTACCTTAAAAGTTCTAACTCTATGTATACGTCGTCCGGTACCCTTACCCTCATTATTTGTCTCATTACTTTCTCGTCGGCCGCTATGTCTATGAGGCGCTTATGTATCCTCATCTCCCATTTCTCGTAGACTTTAGTGCCTTCACCGTGCGGCAGCCTCAGCACTGGGACTACTAACCTCTTAACTGGTAGGGGGACGGGGCCCCTTACCTCGACGCCTGCTTTCTTTGCTATGCTTACTAGCTGCTCCGCTACAGCAGTTAGGTGCTGGACGTTAGTGCTCCACAGCCTGATCCTTACTTTGCTTGTCATGGCGGCATACCCTTAAGGTTTGTGAGGTTGGTTAGTTAAAAGGCTTTTACTTCTTCCTAATCTCTACGGCCCTAGGCTTAACATCCATTACGATGCCGATGCCGATGGTCTTACCCATGTCCCTCATGGCGAACCTGCCGAGTTGCGGGAACTCTGAGTACTTCTCCAGCACCATCGGCTTTATCGGCTTGAACTTTATGATTGCTGACTCACCCGGCCTCACAAATTGCGGGTTCTTCTCAGCTATCTTACCAGTCTTCGGGTCTAGCTTGCCGGGTATCTCAATGATCCTGGACGCTATTGAGGCTGTGTGGGCGTGGATCACCGGGCTGTAGCCTACGTGGATCGCTGTTGGGTGCCATACGACGTAGACCCTAGCGGTGAACTCGTCCACTACGGTCGGTGGGTTGTCTAGGTGGCCCGCCACATCACCTCTCCTAATCTGGTTCTTAGCGACACCTCTGACGTTGAAGCCTATGTTGTCGCCGGGTATGGCCTCTTGGAGCTTCTCGTGGTGCATCTCGATTGACCTGACCTCGCCGACGACACCTGGAGGCATGAAGACTACCTTGTCACCGACTTTCAGCTTGCCGGTCTCTACCCTACCGACAGGAACTGTGCCTACGCCGGAGATACTGTAGACCTCCTGTATCGGGATCCTGAGCGGCTTGTCAATGGGCTTTGGTGGCGGAGTTACTGAGTCAAGGGCCTCCACGAGGGTCGGGCCCTTGTACCAAGGCATGTTCGGTGACTTCTCGATGATGTTGTCGCCAGTCCAGCCGGAGACAGGTACGAAGGGTATCTTATCGACCTTGTAGCCGAGCTTCTTCATGAAGTTCTTAAGGATCGTCACTACCTTGTTGTACCTCTCCTGGCTCCATGGCGGATCAGTGATGTCCATCTTAGTAATGGCAACGATCATCTGGTCAATACCCATGGTCCTAGCCAGCACGATGTGCTCCATTGTCTGGCCTTCCCTGCTCATGCCAGCCTCGAACTCACCGGTCTTGGCGGAGACCACGAGTAGTGCTACGTCAGCCTGGCTGGTTCCGGTGATCATGTTCTTGATGAAGTCTCTGTGGCCGGGGGCGTCGATGATGGTCCAGTAGTACTTTGGTGTCTCGAACTTCATGAAGGTTAGCGCGATGGTTACGCCTCTGTCACGCTCCTCCTTGAGCCTGTCAAGGAACCATGCATACTTTTCTGATTCCTTGCCCCTCTTCTTGGCTTCCTCCTCTACTTCCTTAACCATCTTAGGGTCTAACGCACCTAGCTTTAGCAGCAGGTGACCTACTAGAGTACTCTTACCATGGTCGACGTGTCCTATGACGACCAGATTTAGGTGTTCCTTCTTTGGCTTGCTCATTACGCATCACCCCTACACGGCATCAAGTAGTTATGGCGAGTACCTTATAAAAGTTTTTTAATGAGAGTTGAAAACCGCCTTACCTGGAGCTTAGGGCTATCCTCTCTATCTCCTCTTTTCTCGCGACGGCATAGCTCCTCGGATCGTTGTTGGCAGCGTTTATGATCTCATCAGCTAAGCACTCGGCAATACTCTTCGGAGACCTGAAGGCCGCATTCCTAGCCCCCTCAGTGAGGTGCCTGAGAGCTAGGTCAACACGCCTTAAAGGAGCAACGTCCACGGCGACATGATAAATGATGCCGCCGTACATTATCCTTGTGGTTTCCTCCCTAGGGGCAGCGTTCTCTATTGCCCTAACCAGCACCTGTATCGGGTTCTCCCCTGTCTTAATGTGGATTATTTCAAAGGCACGCTTCACTATGTTGTAGGCTAGGTGCTTCTTACCAGCGTTCCTTCCATGTCTCATGAGGTTGTTTATCAGGCGCTCAACGATGGGTACCTCAGCCTTACCGAACCTCCTGTGCTCATGCCTCCCGCCAGTGTGGGGTAGGTACACTGGCCTCAACGATATGTACTTCTTGAGGCTCGGGTCCCTAACCACCACACCCTCGAAATTCCACTTACCGAAGAGCTTTATCTCAATAGTTCTTGTAGCGTACTCACCCGCACTCATGGTTACCACTCAACCCTAGGCAATTCCTCTGCAGAGCTTTAAAAGATTTTAAGTGTGACACGAAGCACAGAGAGAGGCTATTGAATTCTAATCGGAGTGTGCGATGTCATGTGGGCTGATGAAGCAGGGGGTAACCTTGTAAGGGTAACGGATGTGGAACCCTTCGTTACTGAGGCAGACGATTTCATGAGCGGGGCACTCACGTGTTACCTAGAGCGTGGAGGCAGTGTTGTCCTATACTACGTACCGCTGGAAGTGGCTAGAGCCATAGCTAGGCTCAAAGCGATGGAGGAGGTAATTGAGGCTGCCCAAGACTTTAGAGATAGTATTTACGAATTACTGATAATGATGGCACCAAAACTCCGTGGCCTTGGAGAATCTATAGAAATGGTGGTGATAGACGGGTATAACGAGAAGAACGCAACATACAGTGCCAGCCTTTACCTAAACGCTGACGGAATCAAGGTTAAGTACACGTTAATTCCTAGCCACGCAATATTCCTCGCGATGCTCTTCAATAAACCCATATACGTCACGGAGGAAATAGTAAGGATTTCGCAGGAACTTGAAAGCATTGGCGAAGAAGACGAGTTCTATGATGAGTTTGAAGATGAATTCTAGCATAGGTGCGGCAGGGATCTCTGTAAAGTGGCCTTGACTTAAGCTAAAGCTAGGAAATCGTTTGGAGGGAGCTAAGAGTGTGGGTTGCTATGCTTAAGTATTAGCGCACTGGCTTCTGCTTCTTGCCTTTAATTAAGGCGTCTAGTGAGACACCGTTGACCATTATTACCTTATACCTGACTCCGGGTAGGTCGCCGAGGGACTTACCTTGGCTACCACCTATGCCCGCTATTATTACTTCGTCGTGCTCGTCAATGAACGTCACACCACCGTCATAAGGGACGAATGCCGTGACCACTTTCCCGTTCTTCACTAACTGCACCCTAACACACTTCCTGAGAGCTGAGTTAGGCTGTCTAGCCTCGACACCTACTTTCTCGAGCACTATTCCCCTAGCCATTGGGGCACCGCCGAGGGGGTCGTGCTTCTCCTTAAGCCTAAGCATCCTTATCCTGAACTCCTTCTGGCTCCACCTAAACTTCAGTCTCTTCTGCCTTAACTTCCTCGCCGCGTAGAGGCCATAGGGTGATTTCTTGCCAGGCATACCGACACCTCCATGCCTAGTAGGGGTTACCTTTCATTTCCTTATAAGCGTTTACTCGCATTACTCACGCGACAGAAACAACGTCTATGTCGTAGTACCTCTTCAGAATTAACTTCGCTTTAGCGACGTTCCTTCCTCCCCTACCTATTGCTATTCCCCTGTCCTCAGGCGCTACCCTAACGTACAGTACCTTCCTCCCGTCGGGCATCTTGTTAAGTCTTATGCCGAGAACCCTAGCTGGCAGGAATATGTTCTTGACGAAGTCCTCCAGCGTATCTGCCCACTCAACTATCTCTACTCTCCTCCCTAGGATTTTAGATAATCTCTTCACGTTCCTGCCCTTAGCACCGACAGCTAAGCCTGCCTGACCTGGTGGGACAACGAATACTATGGTCCCAGTACCATCGTCGATTATACAGTCCTTAGCAGATACTCCCGTGATATCACTCAGCAACGCAATGTACCTTAACTCCTCTGCCGTTAACTTTACTGGCAAACCTTCACTCACCCTCTTCCAGCAGGTTTGAGTCGCCTGGGTCTATTATCGCTATGGTTGTTATTGGGAACGGCTTACCCACCGCCGTCCCCAATTCATAACTACTGCCTGGGAACCTAATGACTTTAATGCCGCTAAGCTTGGCATAGTAGAGGACGTCGTCTTCAATATACTTCGGTAGCTTCGTAGCTAAAACGACTCCTTTAGCTTTACCTAGCTTTATCGCGTCCAAAGACCTCTTAGCACCTATCACGACCTTCCCGGTCTTTAGGAGACGCCTCAGTTCATTATCCAACGAGGACGCCCTAGGCACTCTTCCTCACCTCCCCCTACCTCTTACTCAAGGGTTTTATTTTAGTTGGGTCCATTTTAAGCTGTACTTTCGCAGTTCCTACGGGAGCTAGCTGACCTATAATTACGTTCTCCGTCACGCCACGAATTAAGTCTACCTCGCCGCGTGCGCTGGCGTCGAATAGGTGCTTCACAGTGACCTCGAAGGCAGCTCTGGCTAGGACGCTGGGCTTCTCGCCAGCAACTCCATGCCTACCTATTTGCCTAACAACTCCTGTCCTAGTCATCATGTCCGCTAGTAACATTATGTGGCGTATGTCCACGTCAAGACCTTGCTCATCCAGCGTGTTCTTTATTTCCCTGACGAGGGCTTCCCTAGCCGCCTCGATCCCGAGGACGTTTTCTATTTCGTGAATGCTATTGGACCTCGTACGGGTTGGGTCAACACCCTCTACCTTCATTACGGCCGCTAGGTTAGTTCCGTCGGTTATTAGGACGTAGTATTCCTTCCCCGTTTCCGGGTCTTTCCGTTTTTGCGGTATGACCTTCTTAATGTCTTTTATCCCCTTGAGCTTCATCCTAAGTATCCTGTCCCTGAATTTCTGCGCTTTTATGGGGTCCTTCGTAGGCATGTCAATTATTATGGTATGCGGATCGTCCGGATCCGGATTCACCTTACCTGCTAGGGACTTGCTCTTGGAAAGCACCCGTATTATGTCGTCCCTCGTAAGACCCTTATCTTGAAGCATGACAGGGTCCAGCTTAATCACCAGTTGCTTGGTAGCAATGGATATGTCGACGACGTCCACTACATTCTCTATGCGGGTCATCTCTATCCTTCTAGCAACCTCTATTGCCTTCTCCCTGTCATACTTATGCTCCTCATCTAGGTGTATCTCCATCATCGGTGTTTCAGGCGTTTTCCTTGCGTCAACTAACTCTATTAACCTGGGGAGACCTAAGGTTACGTTTAACTCCTTAACACCTGCGTAGTGAAAGGTTCTCAGAGTCATCTGCGTGCCGGGCTCACCTATCGATTGTGCAGCAACAGTCCCTACAGGCTCTCCCGGATCAACTATGGCTCTCAGGTATGTCCTTATCACATCGTCGCGAATTATCCTTAATTCATCGTCGTTTAACTTTACCCTTGCATTAACTCTGAATAAAGACGTTACTAACTCAAGGTAAATACCCTCCGGAAGCACCTCCTTAGCTACCTCTGAAATCGCGATGATCTTCTTGGCCTTATCAATGAATTCGTTAAGCTTCTCCTTTAACGCGTCTTCGTCTTCGACACCGTAGTCCAAGACTTCCCTTAAGAGGGCCTTGCGTATCTCTTCCCTGAGTTCCTCTGGTATTTTCCTCCTCGTTAACTTCATCACGCGCTCGACTAGTTTATCTGGCCGCGTTATCTCCTCTAGGATTTCCTCCGTCTTAGCTCTCTTTGCTTCAGTCTCGGTCTTCTTTTTCCTCTTGCTTGTCTTCTTACCTGTCATTTCTTCCACCCCACATGCTTCTCAATGATTCTCTCTACGTTGACTGCCTTGCCGAAGGATGTGTTCTTCGGGTCAACACCGTCCTCACCGTACTTGAACTGTACTAGCTCACCGTACGCGCTCCTTACGGTTCCGTCGTACTCGACGACTAGGTCTATGAGTGAATTTATGAGTCGGCGCTGCATGTAGCCGCTCTGCGATGTTCTGACAGCAGTGTCCACCAGACCTTCCCTACCTCCGGCGGCGTGGAAGAACATCTCTATGGGGCTTAGTCCTTTGACGAATGAGCTCGCTACGAAGCCCCTTGCCTCCGGACCTATATCACCGCGCTTGAAGTGTGGTAACGTCCTCCCTCTGTAGCCTCTGGAGATTCTCTGACCACGTACTGACTGCTGGCCTAGCATGGCGGTCATCTGCGTTATGTTTAATGCGCTTCCCCTAGCACCAGTCTTAGCCATTATGAAGACATTGTTGAATGGATCTAGGTACTTAACAGCCCTTTCACCTGCCTTGTCTCTTGCTTTCGAGAGGACATCGAGAATCTTGATCTCCAGTGTTTCCTCAAGCGTCCTTCCAGGCATAGATTCAAGCTTCCCTTCCCTATACATCTTTATTAGTTCCTCGATCTCCTTCTTAGCCTCCTCAACGACCTCCTTGATCTCCTCGTAAGCCTGCTCAGGTATCATTATGTCGGTGAGCGCCATCGTGAAGCCCCGCATCTCAATGAATCTTAGAAATAGCTTGAACGCCCTGTCCATGAACTCCTTGCCGAACGTGTTCCCGTATTCCCTAACGAGGAAGTGAAGCATTGATTCAGGTTGCTGCGCACCTATTGCTGCCTTATCGAGAACTCCTAGGAGTAACTTGCCCTTCTTGACAACTAAGTATGAGTCCCAGAAGCACTCCTCATCCGTGCACTTGAGGACACCGCTTGAGATCTTAGCTTCCTTTGAGAAGTTAAAGTTCTCCGGTAGGAGCAGGCTTATTATTTGCTTACCGGTCCACACCCGCTTCGGGGAGAGTACGGCAGGTTCTGGAATCTCACCGTCGTAGTTAATGCTTGCCAGCAGGTCCGAGACCTGATCCTGCGTTAGCAACGTCACCTTGGATGAGAGTAGGTAAGCGCCACTGATGTAGTCCTGGATACCCCCTATTATTGGGCCTCCGTACCTGGGGCTCAGGATGTGCTCTTGCACCAGAAGTAACGTCTTAGCCTCCGCCCTAGCCTCGATGTTCTGAGGTACGTGGAGGTTCATCTCGTCTCCGTCGAAATCCGCGTTGTATGGCGGGCACACAGCTAGGTGGAGCCTGAAGGTCCTGCCTGGCAGGACCCTAACTATGTGACCCATTATGGACATCCTGTGAAGTGATGGTTGCCTGTTGAACAACACTATGTCGCCGTCAATTAAGTGTCTCTCAACCACGTAGCCGGGCTTGAGGCTTTCGGCAACTGCCTTCAGATCCCTGATAAACCTTAAGTCTATTCTCCTCCCTGTAGGGTCTATAACGTAGTTTGCGCCGGGATACTTGTTGGGGCCGTTGAGGACGTACTTCCTTATCTCGTCAATGTTCCATGGCGTCACTCTGACAGGAACCGTCACAGTCTTAGCGATCTCTATGGGGACACCTACCTCGTTTATACTTATGTATGGGTCCGGGCTAATCACTGTTCTGGCGGAGAAATCTACTCTCTTGCCTGATAGGTTCCCTCTGAACCTGCCTTCCTTACCCTTCAGCCTCTGCGCCAAGGTTCTTAGCGGCATTCCGGAGCGCCTTCTTGCAGGCGGCACACCAGGCACTTCGTTGTCTATGTACGTAGTTATGTGGTACTGGAGGAGTTCCCAGAGGTCCTCGACTATGACTTCAGGCGCGCCAGACGCTATGCTTTCCCTTAGCTTCTCGTTAGTTCTGACAATATCCACTAGCTTGTGAGTGAGGTCGTCCTCGGACCTGATGCCGGTCTCGAGAAGTATTGAAGGTCTCACACAGATCGGTGGGACAGGAAGGACGCGAATGACCATCCACTTCGGGTGGGAGAAGTTGGGGTCGTATCCGAGGAGGCGTAGGTGGTCGCTGGGGATTTGGTCAAGCCAGTTGAAGATCTTATTTGGCCAGAGCCTGCCTAGCGGTCCCTCCTCAATGAATGTTGTGGGCTTCTCCAACCTGATCTTGTATTGCTTGGCGTGGCAGTGAGGGCACTCCATATTCTTTATTGCTTTGCGCTTGACGAACTCTGAGAGGCTGCGGGCTAGTTGCGGCCACTTGTCCTTTAGCCTTTCGTACAGGTTCAAGTACTTGTCTATCTCGTCCTTAGGTATCTTTAAGTGCCCACACTTCCTGCACGTGGCTCTCAAGAGGTCGTATATGTGCTTGACGAACCCTATGTGGATTACCGGTCTCGCGAGCTCAAGGTGGCCGAAATGACCTGGACACCTTGCTAGGGTGTTGCCACAGGTGGCACACCTCTGTCCTGGCTCTATGACACCTAACCTCGGATCCATGACGCCTCCTTCTACGGGCAGTCCGTTCTCATCGTAAACCTCTGAAGTAACTATGGCTGTTGCTGACATCTTCCTTATGAGGTCTGGGGATAGTATCCCGAACTTAATGGCCCCTATGACCTTCTCTTCCTTCATTACCGTTACTCACCTCCGAACCTGTCCTTAAGTATTAGCTTGGGATAGATTAGCATGCTCATCATCTCCTGTATGAGGAGTTTGAAGGCATACGAAACTGTTACGGGGTATAGCTTGCCTTTATCGCCGTGTATTGGGCACACTAACTTACCGCGGCGCCTGTCGTACCACCCTATCATGCCGCACTCCTCGCACACGTATATCACGGTCTTGTCGGAGTTCTCGAGAAGCCTCTCCCTGAGGAGTATCGGGGCTCCGTGGCCAATGATACAGTCCCTCTCCATCTCACCAAACCTTAGACCACCTTCCCTTGCCCTGCCCTCAGTTGGCTGCCTGGTAAGTAGCTGTACTGGGCCTCTTGCCCTAGCATGTATCTTGTCCGTCACCATGTGGTGTAGTCTCTGGTAGTATACTATGCCTATGAAGACCGGGGTCATTATGAGTTCGCCTGTCCTGCCATCGTACATTGGCTCAGTACCATCTGCTGGGTACCCAAGGAGTAATAGTTCCCTCTGCAGGTCCTCGACCTTCTCGCCGTAGAAGGGTGTGCCGTCAACGCTTCTTCCAGCTAGGGCCGCGACCTTACCAGCTATGGTTTCTATGAGCTGTCCTACAGTCATTCGTGAGGGTAGTGCGTGCGGGTTGATTATGAGGTCGGGCGTTATTCCGTCTGGTGTGTAGGGCATGTCGTACTGAGGCACTAGGAGACCTATGACACCCTTCTGTCCGTGCCTTGATGCG
Source organism: Desulfurococcales archaeon (assembly GCA_015521295.1). GTDB lineage: Archaea > Thermoproteota > Thermoprotei_A > Sulfolobales > NBVN01 > WAOL01. Next base: position 31,618 of record WAOL01000065.1, on the reverse strand, counting down.
AACTTATCTCCTATCTCAGGTATCCTTAGGTCCCTTACCTTTATTCTCACTAATCTGTTACCCTCGCCGCTGACGGTTATGACGACGCTGTCTACTACACCCTTGTCACCGTGTCTTAGCGTTACTGATGTGTCTCTTCTCGAGACGCCGGTTAAGCCGAACTCCTTGTATTCCTCGAGGAACCTAGGTGGGGATGTCTTACCTACTAGGACGTTACCTGCGTTCACCTCAATCTCTGGGCTTATTATGCCGTCACTATCGAGGAGGAGGTAGTTGTCCCTACCCTTGTATCCCCTGACGCTGGGGTCAGGTATCTCTATTCTGTCCCTCTGCCCTCCAGCGTACCTTAATTCCTCTGTGCTGTACTCACGGAAGAATGTTGAGCGGGCTAAGCCACGCTCGACGGATGACTTATTCATTATTAGGGCGTCCTCCATGTTGTAGCCAGTGAATGAAAGTACTGCGACGACGAAGTTCTGCCCTGATGGCCTGTCATTGTATCCGGTGACGTCCAGAAACTTCGTCTGGACTAGTGGTCTCTGCGGGTAGTGTAGGAAGTGGCCACGGCTGTCAAACCTCAAGTGGAAGTTGGCTGCGTAGAGACCTACTGCCTGCTTAGCCATGGCTGACTGATACGCGTTTCTGGGTGACTGGTTATGCTCAGCGTAAGGTATTGTTGCGGCCGCTATCCCGACTATGGATGGCGGCCATATTTCTAGGTGCGTGTGCTCCGGGGTTAGATCCTTCGGGTCTATCGCTATGTATGTGTCCTCTTCCTCCTCTGCGTCAAGGTATTCCACTACACCTAGCCTTACTAGGTCGGAGAACCTTAACTCACCACTCTTAAGCTTCTCTATGATCTCCTTGGTTATCTTTGGCTTACCGTTCTCTACTATTAATAACGGCCTCCTAACACGGCCGGGATCACAGTTGACGTAAACCTCATTCAGGTACTCGGTCTTGAGGTACGATATGTTGACCTCGTGATGTAGCCTTCCTGACCTCCTTAACTCACGCACTTTCTTGACAAGGTCCGACGCGTCCTCCTTCAGATAGTACCCAACTAGGGTTCCGTTGAGGAAGACCTTAGCGTAGCGTGATAGGTTCGTTAGGAGGTTGACGTCGCCGTTCCTTAGTCGCTCATATACCTCAACTGCCGGGACTACGCCTAACTCCTTCAGGACGGCGAAGACTGCTCTTTCGTCGGTGCCTACCGAGATGTACGCGCTTAGAGCTAAATTCTTGACTAAGCCACAGTTAGGACCTTCAGGGGTCTCGAATGGGCATATCCTGCCCCACTGCGTTGGGTGGAGGTCACGTGCCTCGAAGTGAGGTTGTCCCCTGCTTAAGGGAGCTACGGTACGCCTTAGGTGACTGTGCATTGAGACCCAGTTCATCCTGTCGATTATCTGGCTCACGCCTGTTCTTCCGCCTACCCAGTTACCTGTGGCTAGCGCGTGCTTTATCCTGTCTGTAACTAGGTCGGGTCTTGCTAGGGCTCTTAAGTTGAGTCTCCTTCCCTTGAGCCTGTGCTTCTCGATTTGGTATCTGAAGTCCTTTATGAACTGCTTGAGCGCGACCCTGAAGAGCTGTGCCATTAGATCGCCTGCCAACCTAAGCCTCCTGTTAGCATAGTGATCCTTATCATCAGGTTCCCTACGCCCTAGCGCGAGTTCCAGGAGCTTACACGCCATCTGCCCTAGGTAAAGGGCCTTAGCTAGCCTAGCCTCAGGCGTCGTACCTAGGTGTGGCAGGAAGTAATTGTCCAGTATCTGTAATGCCCTCTCAATCCTTGCTTCCCTCGCTTGACCTAACGCCACCCTAGAACCGATGAAGTCTAACGCATCCTCCTGGGTTCTTATCTCCCTAGCGTGATATAGTGAGGGTATTAGCTCGTTCTGTATCTCAGGGTCGGTCGAGACCGCTAGGGCTATATCCCTGTCTTTCTCTAACCCCAGCGCACGCATCATGACAACGAACGGCACCTTAGTGGGTATCGGCGGGAAGTTAATCATTAATACACCGTCTTTATGCCTGTCGAGGATTATTGGTACCCTGTACCCTGCCGATGCTGAGATTACTTTAGCTGAGTGCGTGATGTTCGAGCCCTCTTTAGAAATATCCACGAATACTCTGTTGTGAGCTAGGTCTTCCTGAGTGACTATCACTTTCTCGGAACCATTAACTATGAAGTAACCTCCAGGATCTCTCCAGTCCTCCCCTATACGTATTAGCTCCTCCTTGCTCATCCTTGAGGTGGGGTCAAGGACTGACCTAACCATGACGGGTAGGTTACCAAGCGGTATTTCCTGCCTAGCTACCTCGATCCCGTTTTCGTAGAGCACCACCGTTAACCACATGGGGGATGCATATGTTAGGTTTCTTATCCTAGCAATCATGGGTGTTAGGCGTTCAATGTTCCCTTCGACTTCACGGAACTGCGGTTCACCAATCTTTATGTCTTGAATCTCTATGTATACGCCCGCTTGATTAGTCTCTATTCGACCGAATTCCTTAACTATGCGTTTAATCCATGAGGTTACGAAGGCATTGAAGGAGTCAAGGTGCTGCCTAACCAGCCCCTTCTCCTGCAGGAAAGCTTGCATTAGCACCCAACGGTCCTCGGGTGTCAGCACGCTATCATCATTCTTTCTACTTACTTCCTGTGCCATTCTTCCATCACCCCGCAATCACGAACCTGTAAATAACTATCTTGCCCGCAGTTGGTGATTTCCTTATTATCCTAACAACATCGCCTGGCTTAGCCCCAATTTCCCTGGCGACAGGGTCTGATGCTCTCAGTAGGGGGAGCTGCTGAGGCGTTACACCCAATTCCTTTAATATCTTAATAACTTCCTCTTTCGGCACTACCTCGTGCTTCGGGACGAGCTCGTGATCCGTGATTCTGATTTTCTTCTTTCCGGACATGAATTATCAACCCGCTACTCCCAGCTAACTAGGAAATCTAGAACTCTAATTATAAGCTTTAACGCGTGAATCAACGCCTCACTCGATAAGTTTAAGTTTGCGATATAATAAAGATGTTGGTGGGCCCGTAGCTCAGCCAGGTAGAGCGGCGGGCTTTTAACCCGTAGACGGGTGCGGCAGGGCTCCAAACCGGCCCCGGCGGAAGTCCCGGGTTCAAATCCCGGCGGGCCCGCCACAAACATTACTATTACCACTCACCCACCTATATGGAATCTCGGAAGGGAATGATTTTTACTTTGTAAGGAACCGCATTAGTGAGGGATGATCTAGGTCTATAAGCGCTGAATAATGATGACAAACCCACGCGGTGACTTCTCCTGGTCTCGACCTTAGTTTGTTTTAATGGTCAGGATGATTATCAGGCAAATGCCTTCTCATCAACCACGTAGGTCAGTACCGGAGGTACTCATCACGTGAGGCTCTATTATTAAGTCCTCCACTTAAATTAGGTTTACTATAACCTTATTTAGGGCTTAGGTATGGTGAGCATCGCGCGGATACTGCGGGCAATTGAGATACCCTTGATGCTAGTGCTTTACGGGATCGTCTGGATTGCCGTGCAACCCTTTCTGATTATGAGTTTACGCATACTTGATACTGGCACGCCTGTCCTACGTCAAGTCATTAGCGTCATTGCGTACCTGCTAATTAATGCTGTCTGGCTCTTCCTATGGTACAAGCTTGTGAAGTATATACGTGATCGTTTACTTCTGAAGCAAAAATGAGGGCTCAGCGCTACAGTGGTTCATCACGTTCAGTCCGCCCGTCGTAGACATCATAGCCCAAGAGTAGTTACTCAGCGCCGGTTACATAGATTCCGGGTTTCCATGGGAGAGCCTGCCTCTTCTTCCCACCCATGTCAGGGACTTTAGGATCGTCGGCTCGGTAGATCCCTACAATCTTCACTCCAGTCTCACGCTCTACGTAATGCCTTAACTCGTTAATAGCTTCTGCCTCGTCGATCCCGCCTGCCTTCTTGAGCATGTTCATTACCTCAGGATCCATCGACACTGCGAGCTCTAGTAACATCTTACCTACTCTTGGAACCTCCTTCCCCTTCACACTCATCTCTTTGGCAACGTACCGCATTACGTCCCCGATCTTGCCTCCCGCGTTTATGATTTCAGCTACTTTGAGGAGGTGTGTGTATGATTCCTTAGGAACCACGTAAACCACGATACCCTTACCCTTACCGATGACCCTCAGTACTTCCTTGACATCCTGAATTAGCCTCCTAACGTACTCGACCTTCAGTAGCACATCCTCATGCGTCATCTTCCTTAGCTCGTCCTCCGAAAGCCAGCGCTCCCTTACAACTAGCGTACCCTTGCCGATAGCGTGCCATAACTCCTCAGCTATGAAGGGTGTATAGATCGACATTAGTTTTATCCATTCCTCAATAATTCTCTTGAGGATCTTTGAAGGTTTATCAACCATCTTGAGGTACTCCTCAATGTCCTGAGGTATTAGGTAGAATATTCTGATTCCAGCCGCCCTTACGCGGACATTCTCTAACTCGCTGATTGCCCTCCTCACATGTAACGCGAACCGGGACGCTATCCACTTCTCAGCTATGCCCTCACCCTCCGCATTGCACTTGCCGTACAGGTCCCTAATCATGGTTTCCACTTTCCTGAGCCTGCCGCCGACGTTATCCACTAGCTCTATGGTGAAGTTCATGTCTGCCTCAACTTCAGCGCCTAACGTCATTGCTAACCTAACTATGTCTGGCGAGAACGTATTCACTAGACCGTGTAGGATCATCACGTTACCTTTTGACTTCGACATCTTCTCTCCCTTGACGAGGACCCAACCGTTGGCCACTATCTGCTTAGGCCACTTTTCCGGCGGGTATATGGCTGCGTGGTTGAATATGAAGAACGTTAGGTGGCTAGGTATTAAGTCCTTGCCGCTGTTCCGGGAGTCTAGGGGGTACCAGTAGTTGAATTCCTCTCTTAACTCCTTGAGCACGTCCTCATTGATACCTGTCTTGATGGATACTTCCCTAGCGTCTCCTTTACCTAGCATTACGTAATCCCAGAACTCCGGTGTTAGCTGGGTGTCGCTTATTCCATATTTCCTTATTCTATGTATAACTGTGTAGAACGCCATGTAGATCGTTGAGTCGCTTAAGGACTCTATTATCCATCCTTTATCCCACGGTAATTCCGTGCCTAGCCCACGGCTCCTGGCGCATGCCCTCGCCTTAAGCCATTCTATGGTTGCTATGAACTCACTACGTCTTGCCTCAGGTATTATCCTCATCCTAGCTAGTAGCTTCCTTGCTAGTTCCTTCCATTCGGGGTTACCGTAGTCTAGGAACCACTGATCTCTCAGTAACTTAACAACGATTTCAGCACCGCACCTGCAGTATACTGGGGCATTCATTAATTCGTACGCAATGCACGCATAATCATTCTTCGTCAGGTACTCCTTTATCCTCTCCCTAGCCTCCTGTACTGGTACGCCGTTAATTGACTCAGTAATGAATTGCCTCGCGCCTGGAATTATCTCCTTAGCTACTAGCTTTTCTAAGCCCTCTCTCATGATGCCCTTACTGTGTTCCGCCCTGTATATCTCCTTCGTGGCGTCCTCGAGCTTCTCTGTATCCTCCTGAGACTTTACGCCCCTACGCTCTACCGCATCCCTCGCAGGAACATCACTGTAGCCCTCAACAACTATTAGCGGAATGGGTGTTAGGTCGCCCCACCTTCCCTCTCGGAACTTAATCACGTAGTCCCTGAGGGCAGCGTAGTCGTAGGGTGCATGAGCTGGCACACTCATCACTATGCCCGTTCCGAAGCCTTCAGACACGAACGTTGCGGGCAGTATCTCAACCTCACGCCCTGTTAAGGGGTTAATGACCTTCCTACCCACCAATTCTTTCCCAGAAACCCTCTCAACCACCTTAAGGTCTAGCTGGAAAGACAGACGCCAGGCCGCCTTACACGCAAGAAACCACTTCTCAGTCCTCCCACCTACGTTAACGTCGCAGATGCAGTACTCCACGTTAGGGTTGACCCAGATGTTCGTTACTCCAAGCACAGTTTCTGGCCTTAACGTGGCTGTGGGGTAGAACTTCCCTGAATTATCCACGAACTTTATGAGGGTGACTTCCCCAATCTCCGGTTCCACATCGTCCTTGGTGTCATGCATCCCAACAGGCATCTCGTCCCTAGGGCACCATCCAACCGGGTGTGATCCCTTAACTAGGTATCCCTTCTCCTTTAGCTTACTGAACTGCCACCGAATGAATGCCTTAAATTCAGGGTCTACTGTAGTGAACTCGCGTCTCCAGTCTATTGACAGGCCGTAGAACCTCATAGCATCCTTCGATATGCTGTGGAAGTACCTGGCTAGCTTCAACGGCTCCGTCAACTTGCGGAATTCCTCCTCGGGTATCCCGAAGGCTGCAGCCATGCTCCTTATGAAGTTTTCGTCGCCTGACGCTACCTTATTCGCTGTTGAGAGTATTGGCGTGCCCGTGTAGTGAAAGCCCATTGGGAACAGCACGTCATACCCTAAAGCCCTCTTAAACCTGGCGATGACATCGGGTATCACGTAGGTCCTAGCATGACCTATGTGCGCTGGCCCGTTAGGATACATGAAGGCAGCCGTTATGAAGTACTTCCTCCTACTTGGGTCTGGATCCGCTTCGTAAACTTTCTCCCTTTCCCAAACCTCAAGCCACTTCATTGCGATACTCTTTAAATAATCGATGTAGGAAGCCATGTCATTGACATTACTTGGAACCTGTGTTCCCTTACCGCTATTCTCGTTAACCAACTCAGCGCCACCTAACCTACTAGTACCAGCGTCATTTAAGCATTTAACGCACGCGAACCTAATACTGCGGGAGGACGGTTGCAAAGGCATATAGGGGCGCGTAAGTTCCCTGCAAGAGGGTTAGGGGAAAAGGTATTTGAGCTCCTAGACAAGTTGAATGAGCGTGAACCCGAGCTAGGGGATCAGCGCTCTTTAGGTCCGATGATGTCCACGCCCTTGCCCGTGTCGTTGAAGGCACACATGGTTTTCCTTAGAAGGAATTTGAATGACCTTCAATGGTTTAGGGTGTCGGCTGACCTTCTTCACGAAACAGTCACTATGCTAGGAGATCTCCTCGGCAACCCTGAGGCTCAGGGCATACCGACGTATGGCGGTAGCGAATCTAACTTAACGGCCCTCTACGCATTGCGGGAAGCAGGTTACGAAAACGTGATCGTGCCGCGCTCTGCGCACGCCTCTGTTTTCAAAGCGTGTAGAGTGTTGCGGATGCGCATATTTGTTGCTGATGTAGATGAGGAACTCAGGGTTGTGCCTGAGAGTGTCCGTGCGATCGTTCGTGAGGCGGGGAGTAGTTCAGTAATCCTCCTCACTGCAGGCAATACTGAGACGGGAGTCATAGATGATGTGAGGTCTGTTCATGACTTAGTACCGGATGCTCCGATATTTGTTGATGCCGCATTCGGTGGCTTAATAGCCCCATTCATTACCGGCTTAAGGAAGTTACCTGATTTTGACTTCCGCATTGATAGCGTCGTCGCGCTGAGTTTGGATGGACATAAGGCTGGGTTGACTCCTATACCTTCTGGTATGCTATTATTTGGAAGGGAGGATCTGTATGATAACGTGGTCTTCGAGAGCGAGTATATGGGGTCTGAAAAGCAGTTAAGCTTGCTGTGGACTAGGACAGCTGCGTCGGTTGCGTCGCTTTGGGCCTCAATAAAGTACCTTGGACGTGAGGGCTTTGAGAAAACCTATAGCGAGTGTATAAGGATAGCTGACTACGCGTATGAGCGTCTCCTCAGTGAGGGCTTTAACCCCACCAGACCGGAACTCCCTCTTATGTGCATACGGCATGACAAGTTGCCTGGAATAGAGCTCCTTTGGAGGCTACGTAAGATGGGGTGGTACGTATATTCGTGTCCAAGCCTTGGTGGGATCAAGATCACCATAATGCCTCACATAACGAAGGAAGTGATTAACGCTTTCATCGATGATCTAGCGAGGGTGGCTAGGGACATTAAGGCTTCAAGCGTGAGCGGTTAGTTTCAGAAATGCGGGGTCGATCATCCATCACACCGTGTTCCGCTCATCATCGAACATCACTGTCGTCTGAAGGGTAAAAATTTTTGTACAGTGCTTGAGGAACCTTCTTTACTCCATTTCCCACCCTTATCGTTGGGGGAATCCTAGCACATGTCGTTAAGGGCGCTTGTTAAAGTGGATAGTAAGGGAAGGGTAACCATACCCCTTTACTTAAGGGAGGCTATTGGCATAGAGCCTGAATCGTACGTTGAGCTTGAGGTAAGCAGGGATGAGGGCGTGATTATCCTGCGACCAGCGTCAACACCTGGAGAACTCGCCGTCGACTTCGAAGTACTCCTGAACAAGGCTGAAGACGTCCAGCAGCTGACGGCTGCTATCGTTGAAAGTGGCGGGGAGGTGCGGCTTTTAAGATGCTACAAGGAGGAAAGTGATAGGTACAGGTGTCAAGTAACGACATTAGTTCTTGACCTAAAGGCGGCAGAGCTCCTCAAGAGCAAAGTCAGCGAGAAGGGCCTTAAGATAATTAGCTTGAAACCAGTTATTAGAAAGGCGATGTGAATGCCCCCGCAAAACATTTTTGTGGGGTGCTGCGGTTTCGCCGTTGGGCGCCGCAAGTACTACACGTTATTCGATGTTGTGGAGCTTCAGGACACGTTCTATAACCCTCCTGACGAGGGTAAACTAAGTAAACTACGTGACGAAGCACCCGCTAACTTCAAGTTCACTATGAAAGCTTGGCAAGCTATAACACACCCACCCAATATGAGGACTTGGAGACGAGCTAAGATGGTGCCACCCAAAGATAAGTGGGACAAGTACGGGTACCTCAGGCCAACCAAGGAGAACTTCGAGGCGTGGGAGGTGATAGATAAGGCGGCCAATACCATTCAGGCCGAGTTCATAATCATTCAGTTACCCCCTTCCTTCAAATTCACAGAGGAAAACCTAAGGAATATGACGGAGTTCTTCTCAACTATTAAGCCAAGGAATTACTTGATTGGCCTCGAAGTCAGGGGAGATTGGAGAGAGCATGAGGCGGAGCTTAAGGACGTTGTCCTAAGATATGATTGGCTGGTACATGTTGTCGACCCATTCAGATGGGCCCCAGTGATTGAGAAGGATGCAACATACTTTAGGCTACATGGGATAGGGGGCACTGAGGTGAACTATAGGTACAGGTATACTGACGATGACCTTAGGGAACTGAGGGAGAAAGTACTCAATGTAGGCTCTAAGAAGGTCTTCGTGCTATTTAACAACGTCTACATGCGTGACGACGCACTCAGATTCAAGGAATTAGTTAAGTCGTGAGGTACTTACTTGCCGCAAGTTCAAGCAGTCTCCGTAGAACAGCATCAACTCCCGTACCCTGAAGCGCGCTGATTAAGTATATCTCACCATCAAATACTTTCCTTATTTTTTTCACAACGTACTCTAGCCTGCTGTCATTGACCTCATCTATCTTGTTCACAGCTACTATCATACCTTTGCCTCTGAAGATGCTTCTTACCATGCGTAGCAGTCCCAACTGCTCCTCTAAGGAATAGTAGCTTGATGACCTGGGGTCTATGAGGAATAATAGTACGTCCCCGAGAAACCTCACTGCACTCACAGCCTTACGCTCTATCTCGTTTAGCTCGTCGAGAGGTCTGTCAAGGATTCCAGGTGTGTCTATTATCTGAACCCTCACGTGGTCTAAGAACATGTGGCCCAATATCACATCCTTCGTTGTGAATGGGAATGGAGAAACCTCGGGTTCAGCTGTGGAGACCCTGCGAACAAAGGTTGACTTACCTACCTGAGGCATTCCCGCAACAACGATTATTGGTTCGTTGAAGTTGAAGCACGGTAGCTTACGGAGTTCGGCTATGGCCGCCCTAAGTAGGTCTATGTCCTTCCTTATCCTCTTCACGAGGGATAGTGTTCGTCCAACGAATTCCCTAGCAACGTCATTTGCTTCCCTAGCAGACACTGTTGACTTTATTTTGAGCCTGTACTCCTTCCACAGTTTCCTGAGTACCCTGCGGTATCCCCTGAATTTCCTGAGGATGTCCGCGTAATCCGTTATGCCAGCGAGCTTCAATATTTCTGCGTAGAACGCGTTTAATTCCTCGGGCTTCGGCAATTTCTCTACTTTAGCAAAGACTGCCGAGTCTATGTAACCGTATACCCTATCAACCTTGATCAGATGCTTAACCATGCCTTTTTTCTTGACACCTTTCGCTAGGGGCACCGGCTTACGAAATATCTCGAGGACACGTCGACGCACATCTGAGTAAGGAACTGGTGAAGCACCCTTCACTTCCTCGCTGATGCAGACTTCCTCACCCATACCGGCTCACCATCTCTCCTTATCTCCACGATCCTGTGGATAGGTATTGTAGTTTCACCGATTATTAGCCTGTCCTTAAGCACCTTAACGCTCTCCGAGAGCTGTACCTCGCGTAAACCTCCAGGCCGTAACCTATCAATAACAATTACTGAGTACCTACGTAAGTTAGCCTTATCCACCCACACTATTTTGTTCAGCATGCCGGCTATGGTGTTATCCTTCACCTCCCCAACCTCTAGGAATCTAAACAATGTCGGCGGAAGTAAACCTTAACCTTAAAATTCGACACACCCCATTGATAGTAGGTGCGGGACGTGTCCTACGAGAAGCTGGGAACAGGTGCAACCGCCGTAGGCTTAAAAACCAAGGACTCCGTAATCCTAGCCGCTGAGCGCCGGATAGCGTATGGAGGCTTCGTAATGAGTAAGGCAGGACGCAAGGTATTCCTCATAAAAGACAGGTACGGCCTAGCATTTGCAGGACTCTTCGCGGACATCCAGACACTTAAGCGGATAATGACCCTTCAAATCCATGACTACGAGATAGAGAACTCACGTAAGATGAGTGTGAAGTCGGCCGTTAGGCTACTCTCCGTGATTATGTACCAGTACAAGTTTATGCCTTTCCTATCTGAAGTGATTTTCGGCGGCATAGACGAGGAAGGCCCTCATTTATACGTAATGGATTCACTGGGTTCCGTCATCGAGGATGATTACGCCGCAATAGGTACTGGGGCCCCAATAGCTATAGGTATTGTCGAAAGCAAGTACCGTAAGGATCTAAGCCCTGAGGAAGCGAAGGAACTCGCCCTAAACGCAATTAAAGCCGCAATTAGCAGGGACGCGACTTCAGGTGACGGCATCGACGTAGTGGTGATTACGCCGAGTAAATCCTGGAGCGAGAGCATTACCTTAAGGTAAGTAATCTGGAGGAAAAGAAGCTGAAGGCCATGTTCAGCGCTAGGAAGGCCTTTAAACTTCAAAGGCTTCTTGCGGAGAAGGTGTCTTGGGAAGGCAGGGTAAGTAAGCTTGAGTTCGTTGTTGGTCTAGACCTGGCATACGTGGGTAATAAGGGTGTCGCAGTCGCCGCGCTCACACGCATGCCTGACTTAAGGCTTATCCGTTACTCAGTAGTGATTGGTGAGGTGCCAATACCTTACGTGCCGGGGCTCCTTGCCTTTAGGGAAGCACCGTTAATGTTTAAGGCTTACGAGAAACTTGGCGTTCAAGCAGACCTCATAGTGGTAGACGGACACGGCGTCACCCACCCTAGGGGGTTAGGTATTGCTTCACACATAGGCGTTGTGCTGGACACACCCAGCATAGGGGCTGCGAAGAAAGTGCTTACTGGAGAGGTGAGGGAGGTTAATGGAAAGGAGTACCTATTCATTAATGGAAGACCCGGGGCGATAGTCGTTAGGCCAAGGAAGAGTAAAACAATATACTTAAGCATAGGTCACAAAGTCGGGTTAGAGGAAATTGAAAGGCTTAGCAAGATACTTTTTAAGGGACACTCACTACCTGAACCGACGTACGTCGCCGACAAAGTGACCAAGGAGGTGAGGAGAAAACTTGTCAAGAATCGTTGAGGGCAAGGTGGTGTCGGGCCTCGGTGAGGGAGCTAAGTACGTGACCATGCCCGTATACAATATCCTTCTCACAGAGCTCCTGGACGATACACCCTACCCAGGAACCCTCAACATAGACATCCAAGAGAGTTACAAGGAACTCCTCAGCGAATGCCCGCCCCTACAGATAAAGAGTGTCGTAATGAATGGCCATGAGTACGGTGGATTCTATTACTGGTTCGGAAATATTGTCGAGCCCAATATTCACGTCCTAGTGATAAGACCTTTCCTGACTAAGCACCCGGAGAACGTGCTGGAGGTAGTGGCTGAGAAGAACCTAAGGAAGGAGTTAGGTCTAGGGGATGGTAGCGTTATTAAGGTTAAGTTAATATGTGCCGAAGTGTGAGCGGGATGAAATTTACTTGTTACAGGTGCATTCACTGCTGCTTCTTCGCTGGGTCTCCTGACTATCCCATACTTACCGAGAGCGATTATCGTCGGTTGAAGGAAATAGCGACGCAAAGAGGGATTAACTTAAAGTTCCGTAAGGTGAGGGAAGGACTCTATCAGTGGGTAATAGAGGGGTTCTGCCCCTTCTATGACGTGAAGAAAAGAGGTTGCAGTATTTACAACTACAGACCGTCATCGTGCCGTATGTTTCCATTGCTACTGAATCCCAGCACAGGTGAAGTAAGTGTGTCGCTACTCTGCGACTGGGTTATGGAGAACTTTAGTAAGTTGAGGGAAGCGAGCAACCCAGCTGAGGTATTTCCTGAGGAGTTCAAAGCCGTAATAAGCGTGTTTAAGTACATTAAGGAAAACCGAACACAATAGTTTAGGTGAGTGCTCAGTGAGCGGGGAAACTGCTAAAGGGTCGAAAGGTTACGTAAAGACCACAATATTCTTCACCACATTCGATGAGAATATAGCGAAGGATATCATAAATAAGATCGCTAAGGAATTTAAGGTTCTCGAAAGTAAACGAAGTCACGTACTTAAGGAAGTCTATTACATAGCAGTGGAGGGTGACGCACGCTCTGTTGAGGATCTCCTGAGAGGCAAGGTCAACTGGTATAAGGTCGATGTGCTGGAATTCAAGTAGGTTTCTCGCTAATCCTATACATTACATACTCGCTAATCACGTAAAGCAAGGTGATGATGACCGTTAAACACAACACTTCCAGAGAGGGATGCATGCTTAACACAGCAGTAATCACAGCTCCCAGCACTAGTGCTAACCTCACTGCCGTACGCATGGCTTACACCAGCTTAAGCTTTAGTCCGCCACCAAGGACCCGTGCTAATGCGGCCGACATTGCGAGAAGTATTGCTAAGTATACCCCTGGCAGGAATACTAGGGCGTAAAGGAAGGATATACAGAGGGTCAATATTCCTGTGATTATGTCGAATATCGAACTCAGATACGTTATTCGCTTCTCATTTACGCTAGGCTTAGCATAGAAGGATGGGGTATACTCAACCGTTATGTTGTGCTCGCCTGAGGGGGTGGGGAACATGCAGTCCTTCATTAATATTCCTGCCCAGAATCTCTCTGTGAAGTTACAGGTTAAGGTACTCCCGTCGAGCATTATTGCTGACACGTTCGCCCCCTTTACAACGGTTAAGTAGGTCGTGAAGCCGGTATCCGTGTATAGGTCCACAGAGATCCTTCCGGGGGTTACGTTACAATATATAATTTCGGTTCCCCAAGGTATTAACAGGGCTGCCCCAGAGGAGTATACCAAACTCTTAAGCACCAGCTTAACATTACTGTCTCCATGCTTAATCACACTTGGACTCGGCGTTATTATGTATCCCATGAACAACACCTTTACATTGAGTTTGAAATTCTCAGGTAATGCGTCCAGACCATCACCTATGACCGCACGTCCTGCTTCATCACCTACGATTATCCCCACGGGTTTTCCGAGGGAATTCTCACTATAGAAATTAAGTACAGGGTAAGGCACCGGGTTCCCTAACGCGTCAACAACCTGTATCCTAATAGTTTCGGAGTTCCACTTAAACCCGCTGGCGACGGTTACGTTTTCGAAGGACGACACGAAGGCAGGCAGTAATGGCATGCCAACATACATAATGAGAGATGCCGCTATGAAGAAAGCCCCAACACCTTTCCCGATACGGAAGGGGAGTGAATATAGCAGTATCCCTATACTCGTCAGCTTGTCCCTATATATATAGATAAAGGACGAAAGCAGGTACAGCCCGCGAAGCGCGGAGAACGAAGTGGCTAGAAACGATGCTGCCATCTTCAATGGTGATGAAAGGTAAGAGTACTCTGTTGACTTAATGAAGGAGGCAGCGTATGTTAGGCCGGCAAAAACACCGCCTAGTGCTGCTGTTCGAGCACTTAACCATGCATAGAAGGAAGGCCAGTCTGCGCCTACAACTCTTAGCAATTCATTGCCGAGGTATAGTATCAGCGTGGCTGAGGACGCTAGAATCACCGCAGCTATGGCGTCAGCTATTAATCTGGGTCCCCACCGCTTGACTGACCTAAGCGGTATTGGCAATGCAAGTATTAGCACGCCGATCACGTATGTTAGCATGGCTATGTCCATGGCTAGCAACAGTATTTCCAAGGGTACCCACCGCTCAGGGCTTTGGCGGAGGGGGTAATGGCTGGTAGAGGTTTGACGTTAGGTACGAAATTAGTGCGAATATTGAGGAGCCCACCGCCATCCAGAAAGCCGCCATTACAGCATCCTCTACCAGCGACTGCCCAGCCTTCTTCACCCTATGTATGGGTACGGGCGAGCCCCGAACAGCCCACCCTACGACCCAGGACACTAGGAACAGTGCCCACGCGATAGCCATTATCTGTACCGTCAAGTTCCTAACGAACGTCACTACGTCCAAGGTTGCCACCCGCAAAATTGGGAGGCTTAAAAAATGTGCTTGAACACAATGGTTAGGTGACTATCTGTGAGACCTTGGGGAGTGACGCTGACGCTTTATTGGTGCCCTAATTGCAACGTCCCGCTGAGGCAGAGGATATGTAGCCGATGCGGGGGTGAGGGATTTAAGGTCAACATATCGGAGCCCGGAGACGCGAGACCGGCGTTCGCAAGTGACCTATCACTAATTAGGGAAGCCATGCTGTACGAGTTCGGGAGTGATGCCCTCTATAGGGAACTCATAGTTGATGGCGCAGTGTACCTGAATAAGACACCACATTATGATGATATGAAGGAGGTTATTTCGGGAGGCACGATAGTTGGCAGACTGTACTTTGATCCCTCAACGTATGCTTGGCGTTGGCGACTTAATAAGGTAAGCGCGCCAATAGCCCTGGACTTAGGGCTGATACGTGCATTCAAGGTGGGGAAGGCAAAGCCACTAATGGACTTAGGACCCGGAGACAGGGAAGGGAATCAGGCGGTAGTGATCGATAATTCGGGAGAACCTGTAGCACTGGCCGTCGTTAGGCGCGGACGTTACAGAGTTCAGACAGTATTCAAGGAGCAAGTGGGAGAAATAATAAGGAAGCCATCTTCCTTCAATCTCTTTGAGAAATGCAATGACCTTTGGGTAAGGAGTAGATTATCGAAAGCTATTAAGAACCTAGTGATGATGGCAGAGAAAACGGGTCTCCCACCAGTGGTTTCCTACTCAGGAGGTAAGGACTCAATCACGGCACTCTCCCTAACCATGGAAGCAGGGCTGGAACCAGTAATCCTGTTTAACGATACCGGACTCGAACTTCCGCCGACGCTCAAGAACGTTGATGACGTGGCCCATAAGTTTGGCCTTAGGCTACTCACCGCGTCAGCCGGCAACAAGTTCTGGGACTCGGTAAACATCTTTGGCCCGCCTGCCAAGGACTATCGCTGGTGTTGCAAAGTAGTTAAGATGGCTCCTATCGCCCGAATCTACAAGAAGTACTTCCCCAACGGATTATTAGCAATAATAGGTCAGCGGGCCTTCGAGTCGGTCGATAGGTCCAGGTCGGGTGCGGTGTGGCGCAATCGATGGCTGCCGGCCGCGCTCAACATATCACCGCTGCAGGAATGGGATCAACTGACAGTATGGTTTTACATACTACAGAGGAGGCTCCCGGTAAACGAACTCTACTTTAAAGGATTCGATAGGCTTGGGTGCTTCATGTGTCCGGCAGGTAACATTGCTGAGTATTACATGGTTGAGAGAAATTACCCGGAGTGCTGGCGGAGATGGGAACACGTGCTAATTGAGTGGAAGGAAAGACTCAACGAGAGTGACCTCTGGATAAGGTACCACTTATGGCGATGGTTAAACCCTCTGTCTCAGGGAAGGAGAAGGCTGGAGTCTTGGTTAGGGATAAAGAAACCCAGCGACTGGCGATTACTCTACGAAAGGGTCAGTGGGCTCTCACTGGCTCCTATCTCCCTAAGCGAGGATCATTATAGGATAAGGATAATCAATGGGCAACTAAGCCTAGATAGCATATGTGAGCAATGGAGCATCATAGCTGACACACCACCCGAGAAAGTATGCAGCAATAACCCTAACGATGACTGTGCCCTCACACTTAGGAAGTCAGGCAATACCATCATAGTACGCCCTAATGAGGTGGAAGTTCAGGGTCCCGATGCCAGAGAAACTGCCTTTGATGTACTTAAGATTATGGTTAGGTGGAGTAAATGTTGCTCATGCGGTAGTTGTGAGATCTGGTGCCCGACGAACGCCATCAAGGTAAAGGAAGGTCGTCCCGTAGTGGATCCCAGAAGATGCATAGGTTGCAAAGCGTGCATAGAAGCATGCCCTATCGCGGAGGTATTCACTGAGAGGCTTCTGATTCCTCAATTACTTAACAACCCCAAAGGCAGGCCCAGGAGAAAGCACTCGTTCATATTAGAGCTTCAACGAAGTGCTAGGAGAGCCAGAAGCAGGAAGGCCAGGAAAGCTGAATTAACTCTAGAGAACTTCCCCGACTTCCTTGACCTCGGGAGCTGATAACCCGAGGTTTCAGCTAGTGGTCCTTTCTTCATCCCCATTTAGGGTCCTTTAGGACACCACTCATCATTATTAACACATACTCACTACCATTACCTACAGGTGCATCGAGGCTATAATACTGACCTCAACGATGGTATCCTCTCAGTTAATCAGCTGTCTGAGATTAGTACCAGCGAGAAAGCGTAATGACGCACATTACCATATCCCGTAATTCCCTTAAATCAACCTCTTTACTAGTCTCTACAACGACACAAAACCTCTGCTCATCAGCATCTTTCTTGAGGAATACCATACTATTGATTAAACTTACTTTTGACTTGTCTTTCTGACACTGCTCAGGTAACGCACTATACCTCATTACTGTTAACGTTTCCGGCGCGTCACATGTGGAATTAATCATGAAGTCTAAGCAGAAATGAACTGCATCCTCAAAGCTACAGTGACGCTTAATCTCATGGTTGTCCGAAGCCATTACGAATACTGAGGACATCTTCAGTCACCATGACTGCTTACCACTACTCGCCATAGTGCTCACACAGCATCTTACCTATAATATGGGTAACTCCCCTGGAATTTATTCGCTTTAAAGTAAAACTAGGTTCTCGATCTGTTTTCATCCGCAATCATTCATCATTCTAGGTAGGGTCGTAGTGCATCCATAGCTATGTTGTGGTCCTTCTCTTCATCTAATTTCCCTTGACTAGTTAGGTTAGGTTGCGTAAGTACCTTTATCACTGTGCCGTCTTCAAGTTCGGCAAGTAGCTGAGGAAGCCACGTTAATCCTAATTCGTCTGTCTCACCATGCTCGGTTAGGTAAACGTAGTCCTCCTCCCTAACCTCTAACTCAAGCTTTAGTTCCTTGGATAGCCTCTCAGCCAGCTTGCTGAAGTGCTTATTGAGTGGGTGAGATTTACTCGTTACCAGTACTAGTTTCTTTACCTTAGCCATGCCTATTCACACGGGGATAAGTAGTGCGTAGGGGGTAAATAGGTTATTTGTTCAGGTTTTCAGCCGGCAGCTGACATCATTCAATGCAGTCAGTTCCCGGATTCCTCAACATCCCTGTTTATAGGGTCATTAAGGTATTTTAAATTCTGATTCAATGGGAGTTTAGGTAATCTTCCGTCTCATGGCTAAAAGAAAAGTAATTACGTCTCCCTTCCCAGAGGAATGTAATCAGTGAGAGTAGGAGGTACGGTGAGTATCCATGCTGACTCGTTTAAGAGAATCCGTAAGGCCGTTAGCTGAGGCCTTGGGAAGAAGCCTAAGCAAGATTGGGATATCGCCTAACGCGTTAACTGTTGCGGGATTAGTATTCTCCATACTCACCCCAGTAGTTGCGATTTTATTTAATCCGTGGTCCTCCTTAGCTCTAATGATCCTTTCCGCCACCTTCGATTTCCTAGATGGCGCCGTAGCGAAGGCGACGGGAAACATTAGCAAAAAGGGAGCGTTCCTGGATTCCTTTAGCGACCGCGTAGCTGACGCTGCATACATATTGACGCTTAAGCTCCTAGGCATAGATTGGGTTCCGGCATTCCTCTTCGTGATTACGGCGTTCCTCATAAGCTATGCTAGGGCTAGAGGTGAGGCATTAGGACTGAAGATGGAGGGTGTAGGCCTCATGGAAAGGGGTGACCGCATAATAGCGATCGGCACCGCGCTAATCCTGCTATGCATGGGTTACGTTAGAATAGCGACAATCATTGTCTGGGTCTCCATAGCTTTGTGCATAATAACCATTATACATAGGGTTGCGTATATAGTATCGGGAACCGAGCAATGAGAGCGCCCCGCTCAGCATGGTTATTCACGCTAGGTAACGAGGTTGTTCAAGGGAGGGTAGTTAATACTAACGCATCATACCTTGGCAGGAGATTAACGCTGTTAGGCTTCGACGTGCGAGGGAACATATCGCTTGTTGATGACGTATCGCTTGTTACGGAGTTCCTTAAGTACGTAATGAGTAAGAAGCCAACCTTAATCGTAACGACTGGTGGCTTAGGACCTACGTACGACGACCGCACGTTAGAGGCTGTAGCGAAGGCTGCGGGACTAAATCTTGTACTGAATGAGGAGGCTCTGATGATGGTGCGGGAAAAGTACTCCGAGAAAGGGCTTGAGCTAACGGAGGATAGAGTTAAGATGGCTTATCTTCCTGAAGGCAGTATTCCGATACCGAATAACGTGGGTACGGCACCCGGATGCTGGCTTGAGGTTAGTGGAACTATAATAGTGTCTTTGCCGGGGGTTCCCCGAGAGTTAGAGGCGATGTGGGAAAACTGGGTCGAGCCTAGGCTCCGCAAGCTATTTCCGGAAATTCATATTGTAGAGCGTATGTTTAGAGTTATTGGTATTCCTGAATCTTCCGTTGCACCGATAGTTAAGAAGATCTTGAAGGCTTACGGCAATGTATACATAAAGACCCACCCTAAGGGTCATGAGATAAGGGCACCTGTGCTAGACGTTTATGTGATGGGTGCTTCTGAAAACCTCGAGGGGGTTAAGCGAACAGTTGATGAAGTTGTGAAAAGACTGATTAACGAGTTAAAAGGGCTTGGAGGACGCATTGAGGGGATTAACGCGTAACGAAACTAAATAACCCTCTCCCACCAGCTATTTCCTCCCAAGGTATGTTGAACGGCAGAAGAAGTTGTTGAAGTACTGACTTCGTTGCCTCAATGTATTCATCCACGTCAACGTCGTCTAGCTTAGCCAGTTGTATTGCCTTCACCTTATCCTTCGTTCTGGTCTTAACGTACAGTACTATATCACCCTTACCCACCATTAGACCATACCTACTCAGCTGTATAGCTGCCTTAACGTGAATCGGTGTTGTTTTTGTGTATGCCTCTATGGGTTTATTGAGGGTTGTCTTGAACGCTACCTCATCGAGGGTGAAGTCCCTGCTCTTTAGCCTGTTGTAGAGTTCTTGAACAGTGTTCTTAAGTTCCTGCTTAACTCTATCCAGCGTTACTGGATCAGGCTCTATACTACTTATTAGTTGAACTACCTTCACGAACGTATCTTGGAGTAATCTGGGGACATTCTTTTTCTTCCCGACCATCCCCTTAACGTCGACCTTACCATTGGTTCGTACGCCGATATAGTTCTTCTTCAGTGCGAATGCCACGTACTTGTATTCCTTATCCACTTCTAGGTCAAGCCGGAATTGCTTATCAACCCACCCTATGAGTTCTTGTAGCTTATCCTGGCTTGGGCTCCAAAGGAATAATGAGTCGGTGTCACCGTAGAGCACCTTCAAACCAAGTTTTCTGGCCTTGCGTAGCGTTGAGGTTATGACGTACCTGCCCAGCGCCGTTACTGACTCTGCCAAGGAGGGGGTGTAGAACGGGAATTTCTCGTGACCGAAGACACCATAACTGGCATTGATGTACACCTTCATAGCAGCTTGAACAACGCTATACCATCCTCTAAGCCCTTCCGGCACTTCCTCGCTCTTAGCCAACTTCTTGTAGACACCAACCCTGAAATCCCGGAGCAAACCAACTATTTCAGATGTTATGCCACGCCTGCTAATACACACCGTATGCAACACATTACCTTTCTCATCCCGTATTTCCTTCAGGCCTCCTTCCGGGCACCAGCCTTCCGGAGGGTCTATTGTCTCGTAACTGAGGTTCCATACTTTAATTATACTGGGATATAGGGAAGCGAAGTCCAAGACCGTAACATTGAAGTAAACTCCGGGAACGGGATCTATTACTATTGCGCCAGCGTAGCGCTTCCCGCCTATCTTGGCTGCCGTCTTCACGTTCCCTTTGAGGCTCAGTAACTCGTCCTCATTTGGTATTAAGTACCCTCTCCGCCTGTGTTCCCAGTACATTAGGTTCTTTACCCATGCTGAAACCTTGCGTCGTGTTACGTCCTCTAAACTCATCTTCGCTAAACGCATTATCAGTATCATTAACTTCCACACCAGCTCGTCGCTAAATGTCGTAAGTCTCAGCGTTAGCTCTGCGTCCTTGGCGTTATATTCTATCAGCTTCGAAAGCATGAGGTCGCTTATGCTTTCCTCTATCACTACCTTAGCTTCCCCTAGGAGAGCACTAGCTATCGCGTCAAGGGTCTTGTCCTTGTATGCAGATCCGAACGCGTAGTTCTGGATGGCTTCTATGCTGAAGAACCTATAGAGGTCTATGTGGAATCCGTGGCGTATTGAAATGAAGTCCCTGACGCTAACTATGGGTATTGTGTCCGGGTCTATCCCAAGCATCACTGCGCGGTTGAAGAGGTATGGAAGGTCGAAGCCATCACCGTTGAACGATATGAGTAATGGGTATTCGTTAATTATCCTGAAAGCTTCAATGAGTAAGGCACGTTCACTGTCAAAGAGTTCTACTTCAAAGTCCTGCGGTATGTCCTCATACCTACCCCACCGAATACCTTCTCGAGCCAGAACTAACACCTTACGTAACCCATCGCTACCGGCCAGGGCAATGCTTATTACGGGGTAGGGCGTCTTCTCCGGATCCGGAACCCTCCCCCTGAAGGGAGTGTAGACCTCGATGTCTACTGCTAGGCGCCTTATCTTAGGAGGCTTGGATTCGAAGAGAGGAGCTAACCTCATAGCGAAGTCAATGGATGCTGGGTTATCACTTATCGCAGCTTTGTACAGCTTTAATACCTTCTCGGGTACCTTCTGCGCTATTTGGATGGGACGTCCATTCTCAACATTGTACTTCATACCCGGTATCAAGCCATTATCGAAAAGGTAGTTATCATGATACTTTATCTTCGCTTCCCAAGCTCTTCCTACGACTTTCCTTAACCTAGGTACAGCCTGAGGATCCTTAACAACGATCTTAGTCATAGTGACTTCCTTACCGCGGAGGAGATCATACCTCCTTATTGATTCAACCCTCACAAATGAGTTATCCTCAACGACACGTCTGTTTGAATTCACTTCATCGACTGTGAGGTCCGTTATGAAGTACGGCAGGTGACCAGTCCTATCATACCACACGTAAACCATGTCATCGGCTTCACTATAGAATTTCAGGTATACCTTAGCGGCCTTCCCGTCGTAGTAGGAACCCAGTAAGTAAGCTGAACTGAGCTTACTCACAATCTTCCATTTCCTAGAAACAAGCAAGTACTCACGAACAGCGCTGTTCTTCTTAACTATGCGGAACCTCACGCCGTTAACCTCGGTCTGGAGCGTGCTGGCTTTCCTCACGTAATCAAAGAGCGTTCTATGCCTTCGATTACGTACTGCTCTACTCCCCTGCCTTAGTAATCCTATGCTTTGCCCTATACCTCCTCCCCCCTAACATCTATATTCAGGGTAATACCCTTAAAACACGACTATCATTACGTTCTTCAATCTCACAACAGCTACTCAGCCAAGGCTGATCTCTTCATCCGTACCAGTCAGTACCGCCTGGGCTCATCACTCTCCTAACAGGAAGATATACCTCAATCAAGTTAAAGAATCCTCCCTGAAACTAGGAAATCTGGGGGCAATTATGAGAGATACAGAAGAGAAGGGTAAGTACGCCGTAGTACTCATTACGGTGCCACCCCGTAGTGCAGACGACATTGCTAGGAAGCTAGTTGAGCGCAAGCTAGTTGCGTGCGTCAACATAGTCAGGGACATAAAGTCACTGTATTGGTGGGAAGGTAAAGTAGTTGAAGACGATGAAGCACTACTCATATGTAAAACGAGGCAGGACTTACTCCAAGAGCTGATGGATTATGTCAAGGAAATACACCCATACAGTGTGCCTGAGATCCTAGCATTGGGTGTCTCATTAGGTAATCCAGAATACCTTGAGTGGGTTAAGGGGAGCACTAAGGAACCGGAAAAATAAAGAGAATCAGAGATTAGGTATTCTCTCCCACTTCCTCTACAGGTAATTTTAGCTTCAACGCGGCAAGGGTCAACACTAACCCCATAAGCGACAGGAACGACGTCAGCAACCACATGCTCGTGGATAGTGAGGCCACTAGTATCGACGCTACGGGGCCTATCATTGCTGCAGAGTTTGATATCAGCCCTAAAGCGTAGCCTGCCCTAGTTACTTCCTCTCTAGGGTAGGCTGTCGAGGGTATTGACCAGAACGTCGGTGCTGTACCTTGAATTACCGCTAGTATGAAAAGGGAGGCGAGCAACGCTACTGCGCTACCGGACATGCTCGCCGCATACGCACTAAGAGCCCCTATTAATGCGAATACAAAGCATGCTGCCTGCACGTAGGCAAACGACTTGAAGAGTTGACGTGGGTTCCCGCTTCCTCTCCTCGACACTAGGTATGCTACGGCACCTACGGTTATTGACCAGAACATGTATGAGGCTTCGAGGGTCTCGGACGAGGTCCTAGCTAGCTCCGTACCGAAGGATGCCGTAACTATGAAGGCTATGAGCGGGGCTAACGTGAATATTATCCATATTGAGGGGAAGAACGTGAAGCCCCACACTATGGTAAATGGTTTCCTCCAAACGCTTCCCCTGGACGCGCTACTTACCTCGACTTTATGTGCATGTCTAGGCAACGTTTCCGGTGAGGTCAAGCCTATCCATATTAGAGCGACGATCAGCATCGCTAGGCCGAAGACCATGTAGGCTGTTCTCCAGCCGTACGCCACAGCCAGTTGCCAGCCGACGTTGCTCCCTACAAAGCCCCCTATGAATATCCCGGACAGTATTATGCCGAGTGCTAGGGGCCTAGCATGCGAGAATAACGTGCCTACCTGGGAGGAGAATATGGGTACCGCCATCATCACTAAGCCTTGCAGGAAACGTAACGCTATAACCGCTGCTGGAGAACCGGAAACCGGTATCAAGAATTGAGGGATAGCCGCTAGAATCGCCGCCGCTAGCACGGTCGCTTTGGGGTGCTCCTCCACGTACTTCGAGTGCCCTATGAAGAATGCCGCGAAGATCCCTATCGAGTAGGCGGCCGCGGCCCACTGAAGCTGGGTCGGGGTCATGCCGTACTCGCTTGCGAAGAAGTCCTTTAAGGTGCTGAACAGTGTTAATGCGCTGAAGTTAACGCCCATGAAGAGTAGGTCCAGCCCCACGGTCCTGATGCCTACCCCTCTGCCCACACGGGATCCCGCAAAGCTTTACTTGGCGCTACATAAAAGCGTTTTCACGTAGGTAAGTCCTCAGTCTTACGGATTAGGCGAGCAAATATTATGTAACCCGTATGCGTAACTGAAATCGTCTGCGGTCTCAACGCTTCAGGCACGGGCTGGTACTCCCTAAGTATGTTCTCGTAAACCCTCACATCCACATACGGCCCTTTCTTCAGCCATGCCAGAGTCTTTATTACTTGATTAACTGAAGGCACGAACACCAGCACGGGTGAGGACGGTTTAAGGGAGCCAGGCAATAACTTCAACACTTCCCAAGGATCCGGTAAGTCCAGAAACGCCGCGTCAAGCCCCTCCTCATCAATACCTTGCTTAACGTCCCTTACCTTCACAGTAACTCTATCGGCCAATCCCATCATGCTAAGGTTCCTTAGTGCGACCCTAGCGAACTCCTCGCGGATTTCATACGCGTAAACATGTCCTGCATCACCTACGACATGGGCAAGTATGGCTGTCAGGAAACCTGTGCCGATACCTGACTCTAGCACACGACTACCGTACCTTATGCCGGAGAGCGTCACCATGAGTGAAGAGTCCTTAGGATAGATTACCTGCGTGACTCTCCTGAAGCCCCTCATGGTGAAGTCCACGGGCGTCGGCTTTAGGAGGTAGGCCTTAGCTCCTGTCGATAGTCTTACCTCGCTACCCCACTCCTTCCCTATCACATCATCAACATGTAAGATGCCTTTGTCCGTCCCTACAGTATCTCCCTTCCTTACTCTGAATATCTTCGAGCGCCTTTCATCCACATAAAGCAGTACGTAATCACCTTCCCGAATGGCTCGGTTCTGGTGCCTCTCCTCACCGGTCAGAAATACCAGCCCTCCTCATAGCCACTATTACCTTACCTTTAAATCGTTAAATAATTGCGGTGAGAGAGGAAGTAAGGAATGAAGGATGTCAGGGAGTTAAGGAAATGTGCTTCACTCCATGCACGTATTCTGCCTTTGGTCGATAGAACGCCTCACTTTCCGGCATCCACAACTCCCGCCGAAGAAGGTCCCTAATCGCTGTCCTTATGACCTCAGACCTACTTGAGTATCTCCCATGTCTAACCAGCTCATCTATACCCTCAAGATATAGTTCAGGTATCTTCACAGTAACCAGCCTCACAGTTACACACCGTACATTCACTCGGGACGCATAAGCTTAAAAGAACGGAGACGCGTGACCGATAAACCTTAATAGCTTAACCATAACCCAAGCCTTGGTGAAGGAAGTGGGTGGTGGTAAACCCAAGAAACCAATATCAGCAAGAGACAAAAGGAGAAAGGCAGTACCTCAACCAGCTAAGAAGAAGAAAGAGGAGCGCTACATAGCCTACCATGATTTGAGTGAATCATTAATTCGGAGAGCAAGTAAAGCCGTAGAAAGCATGGATCTAATCACGCCTTACACGCTCGCAACCACGTTAAACATCAAGTTATCCCTCGCTAGGCGTGTCCTAAGGTTACTAGCGGAGAACGGTGTTGTTAAGGTGATCGATAAAAGTAGGGCCTTGATAATAGCTGTTCCAGCCTCCAAGGCCAAGTAAGGTTTAGGGCTGGACTTCAGCAGTTATTTTTACTCCATACAACGATAAGGATAACTGGGGGTAGTACGCAGGACAAGGAAACTCTATGGAGCACCATTGTAGAATCCATACGGAATTGCAGTAAATGCGTACTGCACAAGTCACGCACTAAGCCAGTACCTGGTGAAGGGAACCTAAACGCCGACGTATTATTCATAGGCGAGGCACCAGGACGGCAGGAAGACTTAAGCGGCCGCCCCTTTGTAGGGCAGGCCGGTAAGCTCCTGGAGACTCTTCTGAAAAGCATAGGTCTCAAGCGCGAAGAGGTATTCATCACTAACGTGGTTAAGTGTAGACCCCCCAATAACCGTGACCCTAAGGAAGAGGAAATTAAGGCGTGCTCCATTCATACTCAAGCAATAATAGAGCTAGTTAAACCTAAGATAATTATCACCCTCGGTAATCACTCAGGCAGGTACGTGTTCTCAATGTTAGGGGGACGCGGGTGGTGGGGCGTATCACGAATGCGAGGAAGGATCTACGAACTTGAGTTAAAGGATATAGGGAAGGTACTGGTTATCCCCACATACCACCCGGCAGCCGCGCTGTATAACCCGAAGGTAAGGCCAGCACTGGAGAAGGACTTTAGCCTAATAGCAGAAGCGCGGAAGAACCTCACTAGGGTCGAGGGAGGCACTGCAAAGGGTAAGCCTAGGTCATTACTGGATTTTCTTAAGAAGTAAACAGTAATGAACCACTTAGTAACATTATGACATGATTAGGGGGTAGACCGCAGGTGTCTGAAGAAGCCGAAAGAGATGAAGTTATATCATACATAACTAAACGCATAGAGGAGCTACGTAGGGAGCTAACGATACTTGAAGCCCTTCTCCGCATAGTTAAAGGGGGAAGTAGTGAGGCAGAGGAGCGCAAACACACCCGCGGAAGCCGCCCTACGTCCGTGAAGGTCATTTCAGTAGGCGGTAACGTCGTGGCAGACATTGTTGAGTCAGGTGACGGGGTAAAGATAGTGTTTACAGAGACCATTCCTTCAAGCAACCCTGTCGTTAAGTCGTTCTTAATCAAGTTACTACAGGATAAAGAACGGAAAGGCGAGATAAGGGCATACGAGGTGAATGAAAGGCGAGGTTTCATAACTAGCATAGAGATCAAGGGCGTACCTAAACGCAGTTTCTACAGGGAATTAGAACTCGCACTAGAGTACGTGTGGGAGGAACTACACGGAGGCAAGCACTAATCAGAAACTACATGATCGCCTTAACCGTTCCCGCTTACGGTCTTTTAGGTTTCCGTAGGCTGGCCCATTACGGTTTCCCCTAGCCCCTCCCCGCCCGACCGAGGAGCGAGTAACGGGAACTAAGGGTCACCAATAGGTTTAAGGAAAAACAACTTATAAGCACACCACATAACCCTCAGAAGAAGCCTTCAAAGACCTTTAAAAGACCTACGAAATAGAAACTGCACCAAACACTTGACTCAGCCCTTGAACCTCAGCGTAACACTGACCAGGCATCAGTAACCTTCTTGCCGGGTTCTCGTCATCGGCGTTAAGTACATTGCGTCCGGAGAATTAAACCTACCTCCATTCCCTAAACCGGTTTTAAGTACTCTCAAACATACCTCCTTAATGGGTGAGGAATTGAATCTAAAGATACTTGTTGAGGCTTTCAGGAAGCTTGAGTTAATAACGAGCCGGACTCAAATGACCATGATCCTAGTGGATTTATTCCGTAACACGCCTCCGGACGTAATAGACAAAGTCATTTACCTGATCCAGGGTAAGCTCTGGCCCGACTGGAAGGGGCTCCCAGAACTAGGTGTGGGTGAGAAGTTCTTAATCAAGGCAATAGCTAAGGCGACCCACTCGCGTGAAAGTGAAGTAGAGAATCTGTACAAGAGACTTGGAGACCTAGGTAAGGTCGCGGAGGAACTCAAGAGGAGAGCCGCTAGCGCAGGCGGTGTTGGGTTAGCGAAGTTCCTTGGCGTAACTCAACCGAAGAAGGAATTAACTGTAGAGAAGGTTTACGAGACGCTCACTAGGGTAGCTCTAGCCACTGGCGAGGGGAGCCGGGATGTTAAGATAAACCTCATCGCTGGCTTAATCGCTGATGCTGACCCGCTTGAGGCGAGGTACTTAGTTAGGTTGATTGAGGGTAGGCTCAGACTGGGTGTAGGGGATGCAACAGTAATGGATGCCTTAGCAATAGCGTACGCCGGTAACCAAGCTCTTAGGCCAGTAATAGAGCGTGCCTATAACATAAGGGCGGACTTAGGCGGTATAGCGAAGCTACTGGCGGAGAAGGGCGTGGACGCGTTAAAGAACATCAAGCCCGAGGTCGGGATCCCGATAAGGCCCATGCTAGCTGAACGTTTGAACGACCCGCACGAGATCCTCAGCAAGGTTGGCGGCAAGGCCCTAGTTGAGTATAAGTACGATGGTGAGAGAGGGCAGATCCACAAGAAGGGGGACACAGTAATCATATTCTCGAGGAGGTTAGAGAACATAACACACCAGTACCCAGACGTGGTTGAGATGGTTAAGGAGAGAGTGAAGAGCAATGAGGCGATAATCGAGGGCGAGATCGTCGCCATAGACCCTGAAACGGGTGAGATGCGGCCCTTCCAAGAGCTAATGCACAGAAAGAGAAAGCATGACATCCATGAGGCGGTGCGTGAGTATCCCGTAGCTGTGTATCTCTTCGACGCCCTCTACAATGAAGGTGAGGACCTAACACTGAAATCAATACTGGAACGCAGGAAGGTGCTAGCGAACATAATTGATGAGGGCGAGCGATTCAGGATCGCCCAACATATAGTAACTGATGACGTAGATGAGCTGGAGAAGTTCTTCCTTAAAGCAATAGAGGACGGTGCGGAGGGCGTAATGGTTAAGGCAATACACGGCAATGCCATTTACCAAGCAGGGTCGCGTGGATGGCTATGGATAAAGTACAAGCGTGACTACAAGAGCGAAATGACAGATACCGTCGACCTAGTTGTGGTCGGTGCCTTCGCTGGGAAGGGGAAGCGCGCAGGTAAGTACGGTACATTACTGCTGGCCGCATACGATCCTGACCGCGACAAGTTCGTAACTGTATGCAAGGTCGGCACCGGCTTCACCGACGCTGACTTAGAGGAAATGACTAACATGTTCAAGGACTACATAATACCCCATAAACACCCGCGGGTCGAGTCAATAATGAAGCCTGATGTGTGGCTCGTACCTAACTTCGTGGCTGAAATCATAGGTGCTGAGCTGACATTATCACCAATACACACGTGCTGCCGCGATGCTGTAAGGAAGGGGGTAGGTATCTCAATACGCTTCCCCAGATTCATAAGATGGAGAACGGATAAGGGACCTGAGGAAGCGACCACTACTAAGGAGATTCTCGAAATGTACAAGCGCCAGTTAAAGAAGCTTGAGGAGAAGACCTGAACGGGGGAGATTTAATTGGATGATAATGCTCAAGTTCCCTTTACCTTGTATAGTATATTAGTGCCTCAGCCCCGATTGTCTGCCCAGGCAGGTTCCTCCTGAACACTGCTATGACGACGTTGTTCTTCCCGCGTGCATGCACCTTAATTATCTTGCCGATATACTTGTTACCGTACTTATCCTTAACTAGGACCTTGGCGCCTACTAGGTTGTCTACGCGCTTCTTTATGCTCTCAATAACCTTGATGAGTACCTGCCTAGGGTACTGTGTGTTGCTACCTCTACGGTAACCTAATACAATACCTACCCCTAGTTCCAGTACCTTCATTTCCTCCTGACTCATCGCCTATACCCCACAACTAATTTGGAGCGCCTTTATAAGCTTCTGCCGCTACAAATATTTACTTTTAAATCATGTACTCAATACGATGTTGCGGCATGCGATTCATATGTGACTCAATGCTGGGCGACGTAGCTAGGTGGCTTAGACTACTTGGGTACGATACCCTTTATTCCCGCAACTACGAGGACTGGGAAATCCTGCGTATCGCTCAGAAGGACGGTCGGATAATACTGACGAGGGACGTAGGTCTCTTCAGGAGAGCGCGCAGGAAGAAGCTTGACGCGATACTTGTGGAGCACGCACCCATAGAGGACATACTTGCCGAGATAGCGTTCCGGTCAGGCATTGACCTAGAATTCAGCGCCTCCAGAACGAGGTGCCCTCACTGCAATGTTAAGCTCGTAAGTATCAGTAAGGCTGAAGCACTCTCCTTGGTGAAGCCGGAAGTAGCCGTAAAGTATGATAAGTTCTGGCTATGCCCAAGGTGTAGGCGGGTTTACTGGCAGGGGAATCACTGGAAAACAATAAGCGCTGTCTTAGAGAAAGCAAACAGGAAACTCCTAGAGCTGAGGGTGAGGAAAGATGGAAGGAGTCATAAACCCGGAGGAGCTTAGTCTAGAGGAGGGCGCGTTCCTCGTAAGGCTTGCTAGGGACGCTGTGTCGAGCTACCTTAAGAGCTGGAAAGTACCCTCAAGGCCTCCTGAAACACCGGAAGCCCTCCTAAGGAAGGGAGCTGCATTCGTAACCCTTCTAAAGATAATGCCGACGGGCGAGAGGGAGCTGCGTGGATGCATAGGTTACGTGAAGGCCGCAGAACCGTTGGTTGACAGCGTGATTCACGCCGCGATCGCGGCGGCAACCGAGGATCCGCGCTTTCCTCCTGTAAGGCCTTATGAGCTTCAGCACATAGTCTTCGAGGTCTCCGTACTCTCAAACCCAGAGGTCGTGACGCTTCAAGGCAAGGATAGGGTTAAGGGCTTTGTTATAGGTAGGGACGGGTTAATAATAAGGAGAGGCTTCTACAGTGGTCTCCTCCTACCAGAGGTTCCCGTGGAGTACTGCTGGGATGAGGAGACCTTCCTCTCCGAGACGTGCATTAAGGCCGGATTACCGCCTGACTGTTGGTTGGATGCCGAGTCCGAGCTACTTAGGTTCAGCGCCGTAACCTTCAGGGAAGAACAACCAGGTGGAACAGTAGTTAAGCGTGACCTTAGGAAGGAGTACGAGACTACGTGCGCACAACTTTTCAGGGAGTAGCTAACCCGTATTCTCGTTTAGTGAATTACGTACCTTCAATACCCGTCACTGCTTATAAGAAATTACGAAGAGGAAGCCCTCCTAAGGGGCAGGATTGGTTAAGGTTAAGCTAATAAGTTGGTCTGGAGGGAAGGTGAAGGACCCTAGGCGATTAATTGTTCTGGCAGCCAAGATTTCGAGCGGGAAGCTTAGTGAGAAGGATCCCGACTACTACCTTGAGAAGTACCCTGAGAGTAAGGTGAAGGACTGGATCTTACAATCCGTTAAGTTCCCGTCAGTTCAGGAACACATAGTATTCACTTTCCTCATAGAGGACATATCTAGGGTAACGTCGCATCAGTTAGTTAGACACAGAATAGCGTCGTACACTCAGGAATCCCAGAGATACGCCAAGGTAAGTGACGGGCCTGTCATACCTAGTTCCATAGAGTTGTCCCCACTCTCTAAGAAAGTGAGGAATTTCATTAGTGAGGCATACGCCCTCTACGATGAACTTATCTCTTCAGGCATCCCGTATGAGGACGCTAGATACATTTTACCTCAAGCCGTCAAGACCAGGATACTCATGACGCTTAACCTTAGGGAACTCTTACATATAGCTTGTCTAAGGCTTGGGAGTGAAGCTCAGTGGGAAATAAGGGAACTAGTGAAGAGAATGGTTGAGGAGGCCTCTAAAGTAATACCGGAAATGCCCGAACTCGTGGAGGAGGTCTGCGGGGAGACCCTACAATGATACTGTCGGACTTCGACTTACTTGCCTATATTAAGAGCAAAAGATTAGTGATAGAACCCTTTGACAACGCTATAGTGAGGGAGAATGGTGTTGACCTTAGGATTGGGAACCAAATAGCGCGCCTAGCCTCTACGGACGAAGTGCTTGACACAGCTGATCCTGATGCAGACCTTTCAAAGTTCTACAAAATTGAGTTAGGTGAATCCTTCATCATAAACCCCCACGAGAAGGTGTTACTCACTACGCTTGAGTATGTTGAGTTACCGGCAGACATCATGGCCTTCGTAGAACTCCGAAG
>WAOL01000064.1 GCA_015521295.1 Desulfurococcales archaeon | reverse complement strand
TTCGTTTGTAGGTTATGCTGATCTTCACACCCTCACCTGGTTTTAGTAGCATCGCGTTGCTTATGTTGTCCTGTGTTAAGCGGTACTTACTGACAATGCATGAGACGCGACCCGTGGAGGTCTCGACGCACACGCTTATGTTCGGTGTTATTGCATGTACTGGCTCTTTAGCGGTGTTTATTGCTAGGAGCGTTATTTCGTTACCCTCACACTTGAGAGTCTTCACGCCGAAGACTGCATTGCTGGTTGAAGGTATACAGTATCTCCCTGAGGTTGGGGCTACGTACGCGAAGTAAAAGTAAACAAGAGCTATGACTACTGCCGCGACTATGGCGAGGAATATGGCGTCACCCTTCCTCATTGAAGCCCACCAATCGTGCCAAGGAGAATGACCTTGGAGTCCCTAAAACCCTTCCGGTGTCACCCCCTTCCCCGGCCTCTCGAGGGCTTCCTTTGACCACGTCCTCTCCAAGGGATCGTAGTTCCAGTAGGGAAGCACGTACTCTTCTGCAATATTCGTTAAGTCGTAAACTATGTAGTCTACGCAAGTAGACTCTTGCCTCAACTCCACATACTTCCTTATTAGTGGCGCGTACTTTTCCCTCACGGCTAGCGTAACGAAGACCGTGTCATACCCCACACCAACCTCAACGGAGTAAAGATACTTCATGTATTCCTCTACTATGCGCATTGCCTTACTGTGGGTTTCTGCCTTAATCACTAGGATTATCCTAGTGCTTGTCGGTTGAGGTACGTCTAGAACAGTTCCTCTAAGCACGCTGGCTTCCTTAAGTGCTTGAAGGTGCTTAGCTATCTTTCTGCGTGGGTGCTTCGTCCGCCACCTGAGTCTAGCTAGTTCGGTGTCCTTTATCAGGGCGTCTCTCTCAAGAACTGAGAGTATGAAGAGGGCAGCATGACTTGGAGGCCTGTCATTGACTGGATAGTCCAGTACGTAAAACCTAGGGTGGTCGTGAAGCATTTTGAGAGCCAGCCTAGGTGAAGGGAAGTCGCCTACCCAGTAGTACTCGAAGCTTGGTCGTGCGAAGAAAAGTTCCTCGAAGGTGTAGGTGACCGCGTTACCTGATACCTTACGTACCTCCTCTATTATGAAGTCAGGACCCATCAGCCTTGGGTATCTGTAAATAGTTACCGAGCCTACACCAGTATGTACGTGCCTAAATACCCACTCCTTCTTAGGTGGGTTATCTACGTATCGTCCGTGTTTAACGAGTAGAATTGAGAGACCTAACGCCGAGTGACTGTAGTCTGCCTTGAACCTCGCGCCTATGCTGGAGAGCCATCTAAGGTAACTCATACCTCTCTTCTCCGGTATCCCGGCGTTGTTTGCTATAGTAGCTATATCCAGCGGTGGTGAGGTTCTCCTTAGTATGTCCATGAATCTGAGTACTTCGGGTCTCCTCTCTATACCCTTAATGAACTTCACGAATTTTTCAACACTGTCTTCTACAAACCACCCCTTCTCGCCCACACCTTGCAGCATACTCACCCAGAGGTGCTGATAGTAACGTTAACCTCCCTACACCTAAGGAATTCATTACATCCGCCCAATTAATTAGTTGCTTTACGACCTTGATAACAGATATAACCCAGTATCCGAGGAATTATTGTGATGCTGATGTGTACTACCCGCGATAGTATGTTCGTAACGCGGGAAACCTTAATTCCGGCGGACACACCTTTAATACTTCCCAGCAAATTACTATGTAAGAGCTTCACATTCAATTCCTGCGGTGATGCTTATGCCGCGTAACCTCTTGGAAGTGAAGTCGCTGAGAGTTCTATATAAGGTTCATAGAGGTGATGTAAAGGCCGTTGATAATGTCGACTTAAGCGTGAGGGAAGGTGAAATCCTCGGTGTTGTTGGGGAGTCAGGGAGCGGTAAATCAACTCTCGCACTCGCTATTCTTCGGTTACTCCCTAGGACAGCACGCATCGCCGATGGCCACATATACTATAGGGGTGAGGTTGACCTAGCAAGCAGCCCTGAGAACAAATTGAAGGAGGTTAGGTGGAAGGAAATCTCGCTGATACCTCAAGCAGCCCTCAACGCCTTGAACCCTACGCTTAAGATCGTGGATCACTTCCTAGAGACCGCTAGAGCACACGGCGTTCACGACAGGAAATGGGTTATTGAGAGGGCAAGTAAACTCCTCAGCCTCCTCCGCCTAGAGCCTGATAGGGTGCTTAAGTCGTACCCGCACGAGCTTAGTGGTGGGATGAAGCAGAGAGTGTTAATAGCACTAGCGATGCTCCTCGAGCCAACCATGCTAATACTGGACGAGCCAACCACCGCCCTGGACGTTCTGACGCAGAGGTTTATTCTCGACCTCCTCAAGGACCTCCACGCGAAGACAAAAATAACGATGATGTTCATAACGCACGACATTGCTGTGATAGCTGATATAGCGGATAGGATGGCCGTGATGTACGCTGGTAAGGTTATGGAGGTAGGGGATGTCTACACGGTATTTAAGGAGCCGAAGCATCCGTACTCAATAGCCCTCATGAAGTCCATACCAAGCCTGACCGGTAGTGTTGAGGAAATGAGATCCATCCCAGGAACATTGCCGGACCTCGTGAACCCACCGCCGGGATGCAGGTTCTGGCCTAGGTGTCCGCACGCCATGGACATATGTAGGAAGGAGGAACCACCCGTAGTAGAGCTCAA
The DNA here is from genome assembly GCA_015521295.1 of Desulfurococcales archaeon. Lineage (GTDB taxonomy): Archaea > Thermoproteota > Thermoprotei_A > Sulfolobales > NBVN01 > WAOL01. The sequence goes on along the minus strand of WAOL01000064.1, from coordinate 3,477 downwards.
GCCTGGTCACCTAGTTTCTTGCTGGCTACACGCTAGGAGGTGATCGTGATGTCTTCCGAACCACCTCTCATGGAGGTTAGGAACCTCAGGGTGTACTACCCTGTCAGGAAGGGAATGTTCGGAGGTGTAGCTTACGTTAAGGCCGTGGATGGCGTGGACCTCGTGCTCAATAAGGGCGACATATTCACCCTTGTCGGCGAGTCAGGTTGCGGTAAAACAACCCTAGGTAAAACCATTGTGGGATTGGTGAAGCCCACTAGCGGCGAGATACTCTATAAAGGTAAGAACGTGTTGAAACTAAATAAGCGCGAGTACTTGGAGTACCGGAGGAACGTGCAGATAATTCACCAGGATCCCTTCTCGTCCCTTAACCCAACGAAGACCGTGTTCCAGACCCTTTCCTTCCCACTGAAGAGATGGGGTATAGCTAGGAGCAGGAGGGACTTAATAGAGAAGGTATCGGAGCTCCTCAGCCTGGTTGGGCTTAAGCCCCCTGAGGACTTCCTCTTCAAGTACCCGCATCAACTTTCAGGAGGTCAGAGGCAAAGGGTAGTGGTTGCTAGGGCGATAAGCGTTAATCCCGAGCTAATAATGGCTGATGAACCCATAACCATGATCGACGTCTCTCTCAGAATAGGCATACTTGACCTCCTCCTAGATCTGCAGAAGAGGTTCAACACCGCCTACCTATTCATAACCCACGACTTCGGCGCCGCGAGGTACTTCGCCGCTAAGGGAGGTGGACTCATAGCGGTGATGTACTTAGGCAAGATAGTTGAGATCGGGCCGGCCGAAGACGTTATTCATGACCCGCTCCACCCCTACACTAAGGTGCTGATGTCCGCCGTGCCCGTCCCCGACCCAGAGTTGTCTAGGAAGAAGAAGTTACTCAAGCTGAAAAGCCTCGACATACCGAGCCCCATGAACCCACCGCCGGGGTGCAGGTTCAACACGAGGTGCCCGTTCTCCAAGCCTAAGTGTGAGAAGGAAGAGCCACCGCTTGTTGAGGTTAGGAAGAAGCACTGGGCTGCGTGCTGGCTCTATACCTCGTAAGCAACGCGTTTTTAACTGACACTAGTACTCCCTTACCTTAGGAGGGAAAGCTAAATGCACCCCATGCTTTACAGGAGCTTACTTGCGGTCGCCATGAGCTTCCTGGTTCTTGCCTTCATAGCTTACCCCTTCATAAGACCTGGTAGCGCACCCTTCATAGCTAACACCTTAGGCGTTATCCTACTCCTCATATTCATCGTCGGAATAACGATTGAGTACAAAAGACAGCGCCGTGGCGATTAAGCCCTGCAGTACCTAAAGCCCCCGCTTCCATGTAAGAACGTGGAGGGCCTGAAACACTAAAACTTAAGTTAAGTTCAAACTTCGGTTCTTAGCCTTGGATTGAACATCTCGTCGATCGCGTAGGAGAATAGTATTAAGCCAGTCTGGAAGCCCACGATCGCTATTATCGGGGCTAGGATGTAGTGGATAGTGCTTAAGCTGCTTAATGCTCCCTGCGTGTAGGCCCAGTTCAGCATTATTCCCCAGTTCACTGTGCTGAAGGGTAGCATGCCTAGGAAGTATAGACCTACTGATGAGTATATCGCGCCTGTGGTCGCGAATATGAAGTTAATCGCTATGTAACTCATTATGTTGGGCATTATCTCCCGGAAAACTATGTGCCTAGTCGGTAAACCCAGCGCTTTAGCCGCCTCTATGAACTCGCGGTTCCTCAGCGACAGAACCTGTGACCTAATGCTCCTAGCTAGTCCTGCCCACGCCGTAACGCTTAGTATGGCTCCGATTACGAAGGGGTTCGTGGACCTTATCACGGTACTTAACACGATAAGTAAGGGTAAGCCTGGAATGACCATGACTATGTCAGTTGCCGTCATTAATCCAGCATCAACCTTACCTCCGAGGAAACCGGCAACCATACCTACCGTAATGCCTACTATTGTCGTTATGAAGCCTGCGGTGAACGCTATCTGAAGAATTGACGGCGCCCCCCATACTATCTCGGACCATATGTCCGCGCCGAAGTAATCACAACCAAGTGGATGTGCTAGGGAGGGTGGCCACTTGAAGAGCGTTGGCGGGAGGTATATTGGGCAAGTGTAGTTCTTCGGGTAAGGAACTAAATGCGGTCCCACCACAGCCATGATTATGTAGCCCAACGTGATTATGAAGCCTGCAAGCGCTTTCTTATTCCTCACTAAGATTTTTGCCGGTATGACCACCCAATCCTCGATGAATGACTTAATTATTTCTTTCATCGTTAGTGGTGGGGCTGCTTCCTTACTCATTACCTACCCACCTCCCCGCCCCTCCTTACTCTCGGATCTAGGAATCCGTAGAGCATGTCGGCGAGGAACGTCCCTACGGCTACTGCGATCACGATCACGTCAAATGCACCGAGCATTAGGAACCAGTCCCTCTTAGTGATTGCTTGGTACAGCATATAGCCGACGCCGGGATAGCCAAAGATGTACTCTATGAATATCGATCCTCCAAACATGAAGCCTAAGCTCAGCATGAACTGCGTGAATATGGGTAGTATCGCGTTCTTACCCACGTAAGTAACGACGATCCTCCTTGACGGCAGGCCACGTGCTTGAGCGTACGCTATGTAGTCCTCGCCAAGGACGCTGATAGTACTGCCCCTCATGCTTAAAGCCCAACCACCGAAGTTTATGAAAACCCACGTGATTATAGGCAACGCAGCATGCCATAGAACGTCAGCTATGAACTGAAGTGAGAAGCTCGGTTGTACGCTGTAGGCTCCACCTGTGGGGAATAGGTTTAGTTGAAAGGCGAATATTATGAGGAATATCAGCGCTATGACGTATGCCGGGATGGATCGTATTATCGAAAATATCACTGCTAGGGTACTATCGAACTTACTTCCGTGCCTGTAAGCCATCAACATACCTATGAGGATTCCTAAGCCAAAGCTAATCACTAGTGATGTTGCAACGACAAGTACAGTCCACGGTATGGCACTAGCAAGTAACTGCGTTACGGGTACACCAGTACTGTAGGATATTGAGTAACCCAGGTTCCCTCTGAAGAAGTTGTACATGTACCTGAAGTACTGCTCCCATATTGGCCCTTTAGGTACGAAAGGGGTTGCCGCTTCAGCTATCCTTAACGCCGTGTCGTAAGGCATATATAGTTGCTGAACAAGAGCCATAGCTAACGCCTGAATGGGATTTCCAGGCATGCTCCTTACGACGAAGAATGTTATTGTTACTGCTACGTAAACAGTTAAGAAAGCCGAAATCGCACGCTTTATGAACCAGCGCAATCCACAGCACCTCCCTTCCCGTTGCAGGCGCTGAGTTCAGGTATTCTTCTGTCTGATTTCTGGATTGTGGGTGTAAAAATGTTAAGTGCTTTTGTTTTATGAATGTTCAGTGTGGAAAAACACTCTTATTACTTCCTTTTGGCTGCCCACCCGATTATTATACCGATTATTAGACC